>JABFXD010000016.1 GCA_013361925.1 Streptomyces sp.
GCCGCCGCCACCGCCTCCTTGCCGCGTCTGCGGCCGTCGGCGACGAGCTGGAGGTTCTCGGCGGTGGTGAGGTGCGGGAAGGACTGCTGGCCCTGGGGGACGTACGCCATCCCGCGCGCGACCCGCTCGTGCGGCTTGCGGCGCGTGATGTCCTCGCCGTCCAGGCGGATCGTCCCGCCGACCGGGGTGAGCAGACCCACGGCGGCGCGCAGGAGCGTGCTCTTGCCCGCGCCGTTGTGCCCGAGCACGGCGACGACACCGTCCTGGGGGAGGTCCACCGACACCCCGTGCAGGACCGTGCTGCGGTGGTAGCCGACGCGGACGTCGTCGATCTGGAGCATCATGCTTCCTGCACCTCCAGGGTGTCGTCCTCGACGTGCCCGAGGTACACCTTCTGCACCTCGGGGTCCGCCTGCACCTGCGCCACCGTGCCCTCGCTGAGCACTTTGCCGGCGTGCAGCACGCTGACGCTGCGCGCGAAGGAGCGCATGAAGTCCATGTCGTGCTCGATGACGACGACGGTGCGCTCCTCGCTGATCCGCCGCAACAGCTCGCCGGTCGCCTGCCGTTCGTCATGGCTCATGCCGGCCACCGGCTCGTCGAGCAGCAGCAGCCTCACGTCCTGCACGAGCAGCATGCCGATCTCCAGCCACTGCTTCTGGCCGTGGGCGAGGGTGCCGGCGGGGGAGTCGGCGAGATCGGTGAGACCGACCGTCTCCATGGCCCGCGCGACGGACGCCGGTACGTCCTTGCGACGCCGCAGCATGGTCCACATGCCCCGGCCCGCGCCGGCCGCGATGTCCAGGTTCTGAAGCACCGTCAACTCCTCGAAGACGGTGGCGGTCTGGAAGGTCCGCCCGATCCCGGACCGCGCGATCCGGTGCACGGCCCGCCCGAGCAGCTCCTCGCCGCCGAACGTCGCCGAGCCCTCCGCCTTCACCAGCCCGGTGACCGCGTCGACCAGGGTCGTCTTGCCCGCGCCGTTGGGCCCGATCAGGAACCTCAGATCGCCCGGGGCGACGTCCAGGTCGACCCCGTCGACGGCGGTGAACCCGTCGAAGGTCACCCGCAGTCCGCGTATCGCCAGCTCGCTCATGCTGCTTCTCCCACCGGGATGACGGCCGACTTCTTCTCGGGGGCCGCCCTGCGCCTCCGCACGAACACCGCGAGCGAGGCCAGCCCGCCCGGCAGGAAGGCCAGCGCCACGATGAACAACAGCCCCTGGAAGTAGGTCCAGGCGGCCGGGAACTCCTCGGACAGCGCCGTCTTGGCCCAGGCGACCGCGACGGCACCCAGCACCGCGCCGGCCAGGCTGGCCCGGCCGCCCACCGCCGCGCCGATCACGAACTCGATGGACGGGACGATGCCGATCAGCGCGGGCGAGATGATCCCGACCGCCGGCACGAACAGCGCACCCGCGAGACCCGCCATGCCGGCGGCGACGACATACGCGACGAGCTTGACGTTGGCCGGGTCGTAGCCGAGGAAGCGCACCCGCTCCTCCGAGTCCCGCACCGCGACGAGGAGTTCGCCGTACCGGCTGTTGATCAGCTGCCGGGCGATCGCGATGAGCAGCAGCAGCGCGGCGGCGATGACGAAGTACACCATCCGCTGGTTGACCGGGTCGTCGAGGTCGTAGCCGAAGAACCCCTGGATGTCCGTGAGCCCGTTGGTGCCGCCGGTCGTGGCCTGCTGCCCGATCAGCCAGATGGCCAGCGCGGCGGCGAGCGCCTGGCTGAGGATCGCGAAGTACGCGCCCTTGACCCGGCGCCGGAAGATGAACAGGCCGAGCAGCGCGGCGACGGCCATCGGCAGCAGCACGGTCGCCGCCAGCGCGAACAGCGGGTTCTCGAACGGCTTCCACCACCAGGGGAGTTCGGTGGCGGTGCCGTACAGCTGCATGAAGTCGGGCAGGTTGCCGGGACCGGCGTCGGCGATCTTCAGATGCATCGCCATGGCATAGCCGCCGAGCCCGAAGAACACGCCCTGCCCGAGCGTCAGCAGCCCGCCCCGGCCCCAGGCGAGACAGATGCCGACGGCGACCATCGCGGTGCACAGGTACTTGGCGAGCAGCCCGAGCCGGAAGTCGGACAGCGCGAGCGGGGCGACGGCGAACAGTACGACGGCGGCCCCGGCGAACCCCGCCCAGGCACGCGCCGAACGGCCTTTCAGCAGACTCATACGAGACTCCTCGTGCGCAGCGTGTACAGCCCCTGGGGCCGCCACTGGAGGAACGCGACGATCGCGACGAGCACGAGCACCTTGGCGACGCTGACGGTCGTGGAGTACTCCAGGACCGACTGGAGCACGCCCAGCACGAAGGCCACGATGACCGTGCCCTTGAGCTGCCCGATGCCGCCGACCACGATCACCAGGAAGGCGTCGATGATCACGTTGGTGCCCATCGTCGGACCGATCGGCCCGACCAGCGTCAGCGCGACCCCGGCGACGCCCGCGAGCCCGGACCCGATGAAGAACGCCGTACGGTCCACGGTCGAGGTCGAGATGCCGGACACCTCGGCCAGATCCCGGTTCTGCACCACGGCCCGGATGCGCCGGCCCAGCGGCGTCAGCCGCAGCGTCAGCGACAGCGCGACGACCGCGGCGATCGCCAACCCGAGGATGAACAGACGGCTGTTGGCGAAGGTGAGCGGGTCGTCCCCGCCGAGGACCGTGATGTTCCCGGTCAGCCAGTCCGGCGCCCGCGTCTGGACATTGGGCGCGCCGAAAATGTCCCGGGCGAGCTGCTGGAGCATCAGCGAGACGCCCCAGGTGACGAGGAGCGTGTCAAGTGGCCGTAGATACAGGCGGCGTATCAAGAGCCATTCCAACAGTGCGCCCAGCGCGCCCGAGACGAGAAAAGCGACGGGAAGCGCGACGAGAAGTGAGATTCCCGCGCTCGAAATGGACTTCTGCAGGACGTACGTCGTGTAGGCGCCCGCCATGATGAACTCGCCGTGGGCCATGTTGATGACGTTCATCTGGCCGAAGGTGAGCGAGAGGCCGAGCGCGATGAGCAGCAGGACGGCACCGATGCTGATGCCGGTGAAGGTCTGACCGAGGATCACGGTCACGAGGCGGCTCCGATGGACGGCCGCCGCGGGGCCCTGAGGACCCCGCGGGGGATGACGGTCGGTCAGGACAGGCCGGAGGCCCAGGAGTAGCCCTTGAGGAACGGGTCCGGCTTGACCGGCTTGCCGGAGTTCCAGACCTCCTTGATCTGGCCGTCGGTCCCGATCTCGCCGATGCGGGCGGTCTTGTAGACGTGCTGCGAGGCGCCGTCGACGGTGACCTTGCCCTCGGGGGCGTCGAAGGTGATGCCGTCGGAGGCGGCCTTCACCTTCTCCGGGTCGAAGGACTTCGCCTTCTCGACCATGGCCTTCCAGAGGTAGACCGAGGTGTACGCGGCCTCCATCGGGTCGCTGGTCGGCTTGTCCTGGCCGTACTTGGCCTTGTACGCCTTCACGAACTTGGCGTTCGCCGCGCCCGCGGTGGTCTGGTAGTAGTTCCAGGCCGTCAACTGGCCCGCCAGATACTGCGTTCCGATCGACTTGACCTCCTCCTCGGCGATCGACACCGAGACGACCGGCAGGGACTTGGCGGTGAGCCCCGCGGACTTGTACTCCTTGAAGAAGGCCACGTTGGAGTCGCCGTTGAGGGTGTTGAAGACGGCGTCCGCCTTCGCCGCCTTCACCTTGTTGGCGATCGTGGAGAACTCGGTGGAGCCCAGCGGCGCGTAGTCCTCACCGAGGATCGTCATGCCGTTGGCCTTCGCGTACGCCTTGATCTCCTTGTTGGCGGTACGGGGGAAGACGTAGTCGCTGCCGACCAGGTAGAGCTTCTTCAGGCCCTTGGACTTGAGGTAGTCGAGGGCGGGCACGATCTGCTGGTTGGTGGTCGCGCCGGTGTAGAAGATGTACGGGGACTCCTCCAGGCCCTCGTACTGCACCGGGTAGAACAGCAGCGACTTGTTCTTCTCGAAGACCGGCTTGACGGCCTTGCGGCTGGCCGAGGTCCAGCAGCCGAAGGTGGCCGCGACCCCGTCCTCCTTGATGAGCTTCTGCGCCTTCTCGGCGAACGTCGGCCAGTCGGAGGCGCCGTCCTCGCTGATCGGCTTGATCTTCTTGCCGAGGACGCCACCGGAGGCGTTGATCTCGTCGATCGCGAGCTTCAGCGAGTCACGGACGGTCACCTCGCTGATCGCCATCGTGCCGGAGAGCGAGTTGAGCAGGCCGACCTTGACCGTGTCGCCGCTGACGTCGATCTTCGCCGCCTTGTCGGACGACGAGCCGGCCGCGTCGGTCTTCGCGCCGCACGCGGAGAGCGTCACGACCGCGGTGAGAGCGGCGCCTGCGACGAGGAAGCCACGGCGAGGAACACGGGAACTGCGGGAACCGCTGGA
>JABFXD010000248.1 GCA_013361925.1 Streptomyces sp.
CCGGGGTGACCTCCGCCGTGGCCTCCTCCCGGCGGCGGCGCACGATGTCCGCGACCAGCCGACGGGTCACGGCGGGCGCGAGCAGCGAGTCCCCGGCGGCGACGACCCGCACGGCGTGCACCAGGTCGTCCCGGCGCACGTCCTTGAGCAGGAAGCCGCTGGCGCCCGCGTACAGGGCCTCGTAGACGTACTCGTCCAGGTCGAACGTGGTGAGCATGACGACCTTGCACGCGGACTGTCCGCACACCCGGCGGGCCGCCTCCAGGCCGTCCATCACCGGCATACGGATGTCGAGGAGCAGCACGTCCGGTGTGTGCCGGCGCACCGCGGCGACCGCCTCCGCGCCGTCCCCGGCCTCGGCGACGACCTCGATGTCCGCCTGCGCCTCCAGGATCATGCTGAAGCCGCTGCGCACGAGTTCCTGGTCGTCGGCGACGACCACCCGGATGCTCACCCCGGCGCCGCCCGCCGGTCACCGGCCGGAAGCCGTACGACGACCTGGAAGCCGCCGTCCGGACCGCGCCCGGCCCGCGCGTCACCACCGCAGGCCGCGGCCCGCTCCCGGATGCCGATCAGACCGTGCCCGCCGCCCGGCGTCGTGGGCCCGCACCCGTTGTCGGTCACCGTCAGCGTCAACGCCTCCTCCGTCCAGCCGAGTTCGACGGTCGCGGAGGAAGCGTACGCGTGCTTGACCGTGTTGGTGAGCGCCTCCTGCGTCACCCGGTAGGCCGCGACGTCGGTGTCCGGCGGGAGGGGGAGGGGCTCGCCCGTGGTGCTCAACTCCACCCGCAGGCCCGTGGATGCACCGACCTGGCGGACCAGGGCGGGCAGGGCCCTGATGCCGGGCTGCGGTGAAGTGCCGTTGCGCTGCTCCTCCTTGAGGACGCCGAGGATGCGCCGCAGCTGCGCCATCGCGTCCCGGCCCGCTCCCGCGATCGCCTCGAACGCGGCCTCCGCGCGCGCCGGATCGCTGCGTACGACGACCGGTCCCGCCTCGGCCTGCACCACCATCAGGCTCACCGCGTGGGCCAGGATGTCGTGCATGTCGCGGGCGATGCGGGCGCGCTCCTGGGCCGTCGCCCGCGCCGTGTCCGCGGCCCGCTCCCGTTCCAAGCGCCGTGCCCGGTCCTCCAGTTCGGCGGTGTAGGCGCGCTGGACGCGGGCGAGCACCCCGAACGCGTAGGCGCAGGCCACGCTCATCAGCTGGAAGGCGTACTCGAAGGGTTCCGGGCTCTCCTTGTGCAGCATGACGAGCGAGACACCGATCGCCCAGCCGACCAGCATGAAGCGCCGCTGCCACGGCAGGCCCCGGGCGGCCATGGTGTAGAGGACCACGAAGCCGCCGTACATCAGGTCCGGCGGCGGTGCGTGGTACAGCGCCTGCGCGGGGGTGGCCGCCGACACCGCGCACGCCATCGCGAACGGCGCGCGGTGCCGCCACACCAGCGGCACCGCGGTCGCCGCGCCGAGCAGCCAGCCCTGCCAGGTCAGCCGGTCGCCTCCCTCGTCGGGGAAGATCCACTGGAGCGAGGCGGCGAACAGCACGAGCGCCGCGAGCGCGGTGTCGACGACGTACGGATTCGCCGTACGCACCCGCGCGACCAGCGGCGCGAACCAGAACTGAGCGGACATCGACGGCTCCTCGGGGCAGGGGCCGTCCCAGTATCGCGAGGGGCTCGGGGGCGGTGCCTCGCCGGTGCGAGGGATATCCCGGCGCCAGGTGTATCGACCCGCGGGGTTGTTCACGCGTGGGGTCTTGTGGCCGGGGGCGTCACTTCTCCGGGCGCCACCCCAGCGCCCGCGATATCCCGCGCGCCGCGACCCGCACCGCCGGTATCAACACCGGTACCTGTGCGTCGACCTGAGGCACCACGATGGACACCGCGGCCCGCACCGCCCCGCCCCGGCCGCGTACGGGGGCGGCCACCGACAGGGCGTCGTCGGTGACCTGACGGTCGCTCACCGCGACTCCCGTGCGCCGGGTCTCGGCCAGGACCCGACGCAGGCGGGCCGGTTCCGTGATCGTGTACGGGGTGAAGTCGGCGAGGGGGCCCGCGCAGTAGCGCTCCTGCGCGTCCGGGGTGTCGTGGGCCAGCAGCGCCAGCCCGACGCCGGTGGCGTGCAGCGGCCAGCGGGCGCCGACCCTGATGTGCACGCCGACCGACGAACGCCCCGACAGCCACTCGATGTACACGACGTCGGTGCCGTCCCGCACCGCCAACTGCACGTTCTCGTGCGTCGCTTCGTACAGGTCCTCCAGGTACGGCAGCGCGATCTGCCGCAGGGCGAGACCGCGCGGGGCGAGGGCCGCGACCTCCCACAGCCGCAGCCCCACGTGATAGACCCCGGAGTCGTCCCGCTCCAGGGCGCCCCACTCGGTGAGCGCGCCCACCAGCCGGTGCGCGGTGGTCAGGCTCAGCCCCGCCCGCCGGCTGATGTCCGTCAGGCTCAGCGCCGGGTGCCCGTGGTCGAACGCGCCGAGCACGGACAGCAGCCGGTCGGGCGCGGTGGCGGCGCCGCGTGAACGGGCCCTCGACTGGCCGGTCATGGCTGGTCGGCGATCCTCAGCAGCAGCGCGTGCAGCGCGTCGCGCTCCCCGGCGTCGAGCGGATCCAGCAGGTCGTTCGTCACCCGCCGTCCCGCCTCGTCGGTGTCGCGGAGGAAGGCGAGGCCCTTCTCGGTCAGGAGGACGATCTTGCCGCGCCGGTCGTCGGGGGAGGGGCGGCGCTCGGTGAGGCCGAGCTTCTCCAGGTCGTCGACCAGGCCGACGATCGCGCTCGGGTCGTAGCCGAGCCGGGTGCTCAGCTCCCGCTGGAGGGCGCCCTCGGAGCCGGCGAGATAGCGCAGCACCGCGTAGTGACGCAGCCGCAGCCCGGACTCCTGGAGGAACGTGTTGAAGAGCTGGCCGGAGCGCAGGCCCAGGCGGTAGAGCAGGTAGCCGGTGTCCGCGTGCAGCCCGCGCATCCACGGCTCGTCCGCGTCGATGGGCTTCGGGGTGGCGTGCTGGCGTGTGATGGCGGGCTCCCAGGGTCGGGTCGGTACGGCATGCGGATTCCAGCATGACGTACCCGTCGGTGGCCAACAACTATTGACGTCAACAATTATTGCTCTTAGCTTCGATCTCGAAGCGGTACTCATGCTGAAAGGACCCCTCCCGTGCCCAGCATCGATCTCTCCGGCAAGGTCGCCGTCGTCACCGGCAGCGGCCGGGGCCTCGGCCTCGCCTATGCGCACGCCCTCGCCGCCCACGGCGCCTCCGTGGTCGTCAACGACATCGACGAGGCCGTCGCCGAGCAGGCCGTGAAGTCCATCACCGAGGCGGGCGGCACGGCCGTCGCCGAGGTCGTCCCGGTCGGCACCACCGAGGCCGCCGAGCGGCTCGTGAACCGCGCGGTCGAGGAGTTCGGACGGCTCGACATCCTCGTCACCAACGCCGGCATCCTGCGCGACAAGGTGCTGTGGAAGATGACCGACGACGACTTCGACGCGGTGATCACCACCCATCTCAAGGGCACCTTCACCTGCGCCCGCGCCGCCGCCGTCCGGATGCGCGAGCAGGGCGAGGGCGGCTCCCTGATCCTGGTCGGCTCCCCGGCCGGCCAGCGCGGCAACTTCGGCCAGACCAACTACGCCGCCGCCAAGGCCGGCATCGCCGCCTTCGCCCGCACCTGGTCCATGGAGCTGGGCCGCGCGAACATCACCGTCAACGCGATCGTGCCCGTCGCCGCGACCGCGATGACCGAGACGATCCCCGCCTTCGCCCCGTACATCGAGGCCATGAGGAACGGCGAGCCGCTCCCGGACTTCCTCCGCAAGGGCGAGGGCTTCGGCACCCCCGAGGACTGCGCGGCCCTCGTCCCCTTCCTCGCCTCCGAGGCCGCCCGCGGCGTCACGGGCCAGGCCATAGGAATCGGCGGCGACAAGGTGGCACTCTGGTCGCACCCGCAGGAGATCAGCACGGCGTACGCCGACGGCGGCTGGACCCCCGACACCCTGGCCGACGCCTTCCCGACGTCGGTGGGCGCCGAGCTCCAGACCGTGGGCATTCCGGCCCCGAAGCTTCCGGAGGCGTGATGGACCTGGAGTCTCTTGTCGCCATCGACGTACACACCCACGCGGAGGTGTCGTCGAAGGGCCACTCCTCCCTCGACGACGACCTGCACGACGCCTCCTCCGCCTACTTCAAGGTCGAGGGCAAGCGGAAGCCGACCCTGGAGGAGACGGCCGCCCACTACCGCGAGCGGAAGATGGCCGCGGTCATCTTCACGGTGGACGCGGAATCGGCGACCGGCACCGCACCCGTCCCCAACGAGGAGGTGGCGGAGGCGGCGGCCGCGAACTCCGACGTCCTCATCCCCTTCGCCTCCATCGACCCCTTCCGCGGCAAGGCGGGCGTCAAGC
>JABFXD010000132.1 GCA_013361925.1 Streptomyces sp.
TGGCGGCCGACCGCGTCGATCTCGTCGACGAAGACGATCGCCGGGGCGTTCGCCTTGGCCTGCTCGAAGAGGTCACGGACTCGGGAGGCACCGACACCGACGAACATCTCGACGAAGTCGGAACCGGAGATCGAGTAGAACGGAACGCCGGCCTCGCCCGCGACGGCACGCGCGAGCAGGGTCTTGCCGGTGCCGGGAGGACCGTAGAGCAGGACGCCCTTGGGGATCTTGGCGCCGACGGCCTGGAACTTGGCCGGCTCCTGGAGGAACTCCTTGATCTCGTGGAGTTCCTCGACGGCCTCGTCGGACCCGGCGACGTCCGCGAAGGTCGTCTTGGGGGTGTCCTTGGTGATGAGCTTCGCCTTGGACTTCCCGAAGTTCATGACCCGGGAGCCGCCGCCCTGCATCTGATTCATCAGGAACAGGAAGACGACCACGATGAGGACGAAGGGAAGCAGGGAGAGCAGGATGCCGACGAACGCGTTCTGCTTGGTCGGCGAGACGGTGTAACCGTCGGGGATCTGCTTCTGCTCGAACTTGGTCTGCAGTGTCGCGGCGAGGTTCTGGCCCTGGTCTCCGATGTAGCTCGCCTGGATCTTCGAGCTGCCGTCGACCTTCTCGCCGTCCTTGAGCTCGACCTTGATGGTCTGCTCGTCGCCGGTGGTCAGTTTGGCCTGCTGGACCTTGTTGTCATTGATCGCCTGGACGACCTGGCCGGTGTCCACCGTCTTGTAGCCACCGGACGAGCCGACGACCTGCATCAACACGACCACGGCAAGGACGGCCAGCACGATCCACATGACCGGCCCACGGAAGTATCGCTTCACGTCCATCCATACGGAGCGGTGTCGCCCCGTCCCTCCTGCCATAGTGAGTTTGATAAGACAGTTCTTCTGACGGTACCCCAGCTTTGTTGCCCAAAGCCGCACGGGACGGCTGAACGAGCCCGTCTGCATGCTCCAACGGCGCGAAGCCCGCCGGGGTTCCCGATCGTCTCAGGAAGACGGCTCGCTTGGCCCCAAGGCCGGGTCAGCCGCCGTAGACGTGGGGCGCGAGCGTACCGACGAACGGGAGGTTGCGGTACTTCTCGGCGTAGTCGAGGCCGTAGCCGACGACGAACTCGTTGGGGATGTCGAAGCCGACCCACTCGACGTCGATGGCGACCTTGGCGGCGTCCGGCTTGCGCAGCAGCGTGCACACCTTGAGCGTCTCGGGCTCGCGGGAGCCGAGGTTGGACAGCAGCCACGACAGGGTCAGGCCGGAGTCGATGATGTCCTCGACGATCAGGACGTGCTTGCCCTTGATGTCGGTGTCGAGGTCCTTGAGGATCCGGACGACACCGGAGGACTGGGTGCCCGCGCCGTACGACGACACGGCCATCCAGTCCATGGTGACGGGGGTGGACAGCGCCCGCGCGAGGTCGGCCATGACCATCACCGCGCCCTTGAGGACGCCGACGATGAGCAGGTCCTTGCCCGCGTACTCCGCGTCGATCTTCGCGGCCAGCTCAACCAGCTTGGCGTCGATCTCTTCCTTGGTGATGAGCACCTCTTTGAGGTCGGTGCCCATGTCTTTCGCGTCCACCCGCATCACTTTCGGTCGTCCCACCGGCCGGTCCGTCACCCCTCGCGGAGGGATGGGATTCAGCCTTGCCGAATCACCAGTCTGCCACCCTGACGCTGGGCGACGACCTTGCCGGGGAGATTGATGGCCCCCTGGCCGCGCCAGCCGGTGATCAGCCGGTCGACTTCCTCGATGTGGCGGGCGAACAGCGAGCCCGCCGGGGCGCCTGCCTCGATGGCGGCGCGGCGCAGTACACGGCGGCGTACGGCGGGCGGCAGGGCGTAGAGCTTGGCGCACTCCAGCAGGCCGGCCGCGTCGCGTACGGCGGCCGCGGCCTGACTCGCCCAGGAGTCGAGGGCGTCCGCGTCGTCGCGGGAGAGCTGGGCCGTACGGGCGAGTGCCTCGACGACTCCTTTGCCGAGCGCCTTCTCCAGGGCGGGCAGGCCTTCGTGGCGCAGCCGGGAGCGGGTGTAGGCGGGGTCCGCGTTGTGGGGGTCGTCCCAGACGGGGAGCGCCTGGACCATGCAGGCCTTGCGGGCGGTCTGCCGGTCGAGCTGGAGGAAGGGGCGGCGGTAACGGCGCGCGGCCCCCGGCCCGCCGGAAACGGCGGCCATGCCGGACAGGGAGCGGATGCCGGAGCCGCGGGCGAGGCCGAGCAGGACGGTTTCGGCCTGGTCGTCGCGGGTGTGGCCGAGCAGGACGGCGAGGGCGCCGTGGCGGTCGGCCGCCGCGTCCAGGGCGGCGTAGCGGGCGTCGCGGGCGGCGGCCTCGGGGCCGCCTTCGCGGCCGACGGTGACGGCGATGGACTCGACCGGGTCGAGGCTGAGCCCGCGCAGGCGCAGGGCGACTTCCTCGGCGCGCAGGTCGGAGCCGGGCTGCAGGCCGTGGTCGACGGTGACGCCGCCGGCGCGGATGCCGAGCTTGGGGGCCTCGAAGGCGAGGGCGGAGGCGAGGGCCATGGAGTCGGCGCCGCCGGAGCAGGCGACGAGCACGAGCGGGGACTGCGGGCGCTCGTCCGGGGAGCCACCGGACGAGGAAGTGTCGCCGGAAGAACCGCTGTGGTCGTTGAGGATGTCGTGGAGGACGCGGCGGACCGCCAGGCGTATCGCCGCGACCGCAGGATGGGGACCCATGTCCGGTTCCCTTCATGAAGTTTTCGGGGGTGAGCCCGAGGTTCGGTCACTCAGAGTGTGTAGATGGTGACAGAACCGGGCCGTTCCCCGAGCATTGCACGCCTACCCAGGGCCCACGGTCCCTCGGACGGGTGATTGGAGGGGCGTTCGCCTGCCGTCGGCCGGATTTCTTTGACTACTCGGCTTTGCGGTGCACCCGCGCGATCCAGTCCGCCGGTTTGGCGATCTCCGTCTTCGTGGGGAGGGTGTTGGGCGAGGTCCACACCCGGTTGAAGCCGTCCATGCCGACCTCGTCGACGACGGCCCGTACGAAGCGTTCGCCGTCACGGTACTGCCTGAGCTTGGCGTCAAGACCGAGCAGTTTGCGCAGGGCCATGTCGAGCCGGGAGGCACCCTTGGCCCGCCGCTGCTGGAACTTCTCGCGGATCTCCTGGACGCTCGGCACGACGGCCGGGCCCACGCCGTCCATGACGAAGTCGGCGTGGCCCTCCAGGAGGGACATGACGGCGGTGAGGCGGCCGAGGATCTCGCGCTGGGCCGGGGTCTGCACGATCTCCACGAGCGAGCGCCCGCCGTCGTCCTCCTCGGCCTCGGGGCGTCCGCCGGCCAGCGACTGGGCGGCCTCGCGGATGCGTTCCAGGACGGTCATGGGGTCGACGTCGGTCTCCCCCAAGAACGACTGGATTTCGCCCTCCAGGTGGTCCCGCAGCCAGGGCACCGCGGTGAACTGCGTGCGGTGGGTCTCCTCGTGCAGGCAGACCCACAGGCGGAAGTCGTGGGGCTGTACGTCGAGTTCGCGCTCCACGTGCACGATGTTCGGGGCGACGAGGAGGAGTCGGCCGCCTCCGTGCTCCCCGGCCGGGAGCTCACGGGTGGCGGGGGCGAAGGTCTCGTACTGGCCGAGGACGCGGGACGACAGGAACGACAGCAGCATGCCGAGTTCGACGCCGGTCACCTTGCCGCCGACGGTGCCGAGGACCGCGCCGCCGGGCGTGTTGCCGCGGCGTTCCTGCATCTTGTCGAGAAGGGGCTTGAGGATCTCCCGGAAGCCGGCGACGTTGGCCTTCACCCAGCCGGGGCGGTCGACGACGAGGACCGGGGTGTCGTGGGCCGCGTCGGTGCCCATCCGGGTGAATCCGCGGACGTGTTCCTCGGAGGCCTTGGCGTGCCGGCGCAGTTCGGCGACGACGGCGCGGGCCTCGTCGCGGCTCACTTCCGGGCCCGGCCGTACGAGCCGGGTCGCGGTCGCCACCGCGAGATTCCAGTCGACCATCTGAGAAGAAGCAGCACCGCCGATGCTCGTCATGCGTCAACCGTACGTGAGCGTTCCCGCTTGGGGCAGGCCGCGGCGAGGTCGGCTCCCTGCCGGTCCGTCAGCCGCAACCGCACGCGGCCAGTGCCGTCGCAGCCTTGTCCAGGGCCGACTGGGCCGCGTCCTTGCTGGTCGTGTTCGACGCCAGGAACGCGAAGGCCAGCAGGCGGCCGTCCCGGTCGACGACCGTGCCCGCCAGCGTGTTCACGCCGGTGAGCGTGCCGGTTTTGGCGCGTACGACGCCGGCCGCGCCGTCGGGCGTGTAGCGGGTGGTCAGCGTGCCCGTGAAGCCGGCCACGGGGAGGCCGGTGAGGACCGGGCGGAGTTCGGGGTGGGCGGGGTCGCCGGCCTTCGCGAGGAGGGCGGTCAGGAGGTCGGCGGTGAGCTTGTC
>JABFXD010000218.1 GCA_013361925.1 Streptomyces sp.
TCCAGGACCACGCCTCCGTCCAGAAAACAAACCTGGTCGGCGACGTCCCGCGCGAAGCCCATCTCATGCGTGGCCAGCACCATGGTCATGCCGTCGTCCTTGAGGTCACGGACGACGTTCAACACCTCGCCCACCAGCTCCGGGTCGAGGGCGGCGGTGACCTCGTCGAGCAGCAGCAGCCGGGGACGTACCGCCAACGCCCGTACGATCGCCACCCGCTGCTGCTGACCGCCGCTCAGCCGGTCCGGGTACTCGCCCGCCTTCCCGCCGAGCCCGAGCCGCTCCAGCAGCTGCCTGCCACGCTCCTCGGCCTTCGCGCGGGACACCCCGTGCACCCGGCGCGGGGCGAGGGTGATGTTCTCCAGCACGGTCATGTGCGGGAAGAGGTTGTACGCCTGGAAGACCACGCCGATACGGCGGCGTACCGCGTCCTGGTCGACGCGCGGGTCGGTGATCTCCTCGCCGTCCAGCCAGATCGCGCCGTCGTCGATCTCCTCCAGGAGGTTGGCGCAGCGCAGCAGCGTGGACTTGCCGGAACCGGAGGCGCCGATCAGCGCGGTCACGGTGTGCGGGGCGACCTCCAGGTCGACGTCCCGCAGCACGACCGAGTCACCGAAGGTCTTGCGGACGGACTCCATCCGCAGCACCGGTGCGTCCGCGTCGCTCATGCGATTCCTCCCTGGGCCCGCTGACGGTCCATCCGTGCCGTCACCCAGTCCGTGAAGCGGGTCATCGGGATGGTCAGCGCCACGAACACCAGGCCCGCGACGATGTACGGCGTGTAGTTGAGGCTGCGGCCCACGATGATGTCGGCGGCCCGTACGGCGTCCACCGCGCCGCCGATCGACACGAGCCCGGTGTCCTTCTGCAGCGACACCAGGTCGTTGAGCAGCGGCGGCACCTGACGGCGTACCGCCTGCGGCAGCACCACGTACCGCAGCGCCTGCCGGTTGGAGAGGCCGAGGGAGCGGGCCGCGGCGCGCTGCGAGGGGTGGATGGACTCGATGCCGGCGCGGAACACCTCGGCGACGTACGCCGAGTACGTCAGCGTCAGTGCCGTGCCGCCCAGCCACACCGGGTCGACCGTCACGCCCTGGAGCCGCAGCGCGGGAACGCCGAGGACGACGATCATGAGGTTGATGATGAGCGGAAGCCCGCGGAAGAAGTCCGTGTAGGCCGCGGCCAGCACCCGCAAGGGGAAGAACACCGGGCCGCGCAGCGTACGGGCGACGGCGATGAGCATGCCGAGGACGAGCACGGCCGCGCCGCAGATCAGCAGCAGCCGGACGTTGAGCCAGAGCCCTTCGAGGATCTTGGGCAGCGCCTCGCGCGCGTACTGCCCGTTGAAGAAGGTCTCCTTGGTGCGCGGCCAGCCGGGCGCGTTGACGACGACCAGATAGAGGACGACCGCCGTCACGAGCGTCGAGACCGCGGCGATCGCGGTGGCGCGACGGGAGCGGGCGCGCTTGTGGCGCTCGCGCTCGAGCCGCCGAGCGGAGGGCGTGTACGCGTCGACCGGGTCCGGCGTCTGCGCGCCGGACTCGTCCTTCGTGAGCGTCACTTGAGCACCGGGGCGTCGACGGCGTCGGACAGCCACTGCTGCTCGATCTTCGCCAGCGTGCCGTCCTTGCGCAGGGCGTCCACGGCGCCGGTCACGCAGGAGGTGAGCGCGCTGCCCTTGTCGAGGACGAGACCGAACTGCTCCGGCGTGCCGCCCTGGTTCTCGAACTGGCCGACGATCTCGGCGTCCGTGACCTCGGCCGCGGTGATGTAGAAGGCGGTCGGCAGGTCGACGACGATCGCGTCCACCTGGCCGTTCTTCAGGGCGGACTTGGCCTGGTCGTTCTTGGCGTACGCGGCGGCCTGCTGCGTCGGCTTCACCACGTCCTCGATGTAGTTGAGGCTGGTGGTGCCGACCTGGGCGCCCAGCTTGAGGCCCTTGAGGTCCGCGATGCTCGTCGCCTTGGCGGCCTTGGTGCCCTTGAGGGCGATGACGGCCTGGCGGACGTCGTAGTAGCCGGACGAGAAGTCCACGGCCTTCTTGCGCTCGGCGCTGATCGACACCTGGTTGATGTCGAAGTCGAACGTCTTCTCCCCGGGCGCGAACGCCTTGTTGAAGGGGACGCTCTGCCAGACCACGGCGCTCTTGTCGTAACCGAGCCGCTCGGCCACGGCGTAGGCGACCGCGGACTCGAAGCCCTTGCCGTTGGCGGGCTTGTCGTCCTTGAACCAGGGCTCGTACGCCGGTTCGTCGGTGGCGATCGTCAGCTTGCCGGACGTCTCGGTGGCGAGCTTGCCCTTGGCGCACGCGGCGCCCGTCGTCGACCCCGAGGGCTTCGCGGCCGAGTCGTCCTCGGGCTGCGGAGCACAGCCGACGGCGGTGGCGAGCAGGGCTATCGTTGCGGCGGCTACGGCGCGGCGCAGGGCGCTGGGGGCGAGGTGCATGGCGGGAGATTGACAGCACGTCGCCCCGTTTGTCGAGGTCACGTCGGCTTTTGTCCGCATACTGGGAACGGGTGTTGCGTTCTCGTGAACGGTCCCTGTGCGGGTGCGTCGCCGGGGCCGCCGGTCGAGGGCGGGGATCGGAAGACCGGCGGCCCGTACCGCGCAGGAGCCGTCATCCTGTGCGGGGCTGGCACCAGTTGACCGCGCAACAACGCGGGCCGGGAGCGTGCGGAGGACACCGGCGTGTGCGAAGGGTTCACACGGGGCGCGCGGACAGGCGTCGCGCGCCCCGGCGTTCACCACCCGCGCGCGTGCCACTCCGGCAGATGCGGTCGCTCCGCGCCCAGCGTCGTGTCGTTGCCGTGCCCGGGATAGACCCATGTCTCGTCCGGGAGGACGTCGAAGATCTTCGTCTCCACGTCGTGGATCAGGCTGGCGAACGCCTCGGGGTCCTTCCACGTGTTGCCCACGCCGCCGGGGAACAGGCAGTCGCCGGTGAAGACATGGGGGTGGCCGTGCGGGTCGTCGTAGACGAGGGCGATCGAGCCCGGCGTGTGGCCGACCAGATGGCGGGCGGTGAGCTCGACGTGGCCCACCTGGAGGGTGTCCCCGTCGGCGAGGAGGACGTCGGTCGGCACGGGGATGCCGGCTGCGTCGTCCCGGCCCGCGTAGGTGCGGGCGCCCGTGGCCTCGACGACCCGGGCGAGCGCCTGCCAGTGGTCGCCGTGCTGGTGCGTGGTGACGACGGAGGCGATGCCGTCGTCACCGATCATGCCGAGCAGCGCGTCCGCGTCGTTGGCCGCGTCGATCAGCAGCTGCTCGTCCGTGGCCCGGCAGCGCAGCAGATAGGCGTTGTTGTTCATCGGGCCGACCGCGATCTTGGTGATCATCAGGTCCTTGAGCTCGTGCACGTCCGCCGGGCCACCGACGGTCACCTGTCCGCTGTACGTCATGGCGGTCAGTCTAGGACGCGCTCACAGCGCGGGAAGCTCCGGCAGCCGTCCGCCCTCCACCCGCAGCGTCGATCCGTCCCGGCGTCCGGCGAGCCAGCCGAGCAGGTCCGCCGGGGGTCCCGTGACCGTGGCCACGACCGCCTCGGCCACCCGACCCGTCGTCCACACGCGCGTGCCGTCCGTCAGTCGTGTCGGCGGTACGTCGGGGTGCCCGGTGAAGCGATCGGCGAGGAACGCGATCTCCCGTCCCGTGAACTCCGCCGGCACGTCCTCCAGCTCGTACCCGATCCCCAGGTCGACGCGGTGCAGCTCCACCTCCACCCACCGCCGGAACGGCACCATGGCCGCCGAATCGGTGACCCCGTTGCGCAGCTGCACGATCCGCGACCAGTCGGCCGGCGCGGCCCCCGCCTCCTGGAAGCGGGCGGCGCTGTCGCGGACGTCCGCGAGCTGGACGTCGAGGGGGCGCGGGGCGTCCCGGTCGATGTCGGCGTCCCTGGCGTCGCCCGACGCGTACATGGGCCGGCCTTCGAGTACGTTCACGAGGGCGTCCGCGTTCCGGGCGAGGTGGGCGAGGACATGACCACGGGTCCACCCGGGAAGCCGTGACGGCTCGGTCACAGACGCGTTGTCCAGTTTGCCGACCGCGGTGAGCAGCCGGTCCGTAGCGTCACGTACAGACGCCAGGTCATGCGCGTGATCAATCATGGTGCTGACCCTAGCCCCGCCACACCTTTGGGTGAAGGTGGTGAAGCAGTGCCGTAAATCGAATGCGCGTGCTATATGGTCGGTCGTGGCGTCGGGCATGCTGGATGGTCCGGGATTGTTGTCCCATTCGGGAATCCGACCGGCGTTGTCAGTGGCTCCCCCTAGTGTGAGAAGACACGGGGGCCTCGCCCCTGTCACCACTCTCAAGAAAGGTGCGGACCGGCGTGGCCGACCGTCTCATCGTCCGTGGCGCGCGCGAGCACAACCTGAAGAACGTCTCGCTCGAC
>JABFXD010000752.1 GCA_013361925.1 Streptomyces sp.
GGGCGCCCCGGACGGCGCCGTGCGGGGAGCGGGTGCCCACCAGGCCGGTCGCGAACTGGTCCAGGTTCGTGGTGCCCAGCACGATCGCGCCGGCCGCGCGCAGGCGGGCGACCACGGGAGCGTCCGCCTCGGGGTGGTAGGCGTACGCCGGGCAGCCCGCGGTCGTCGGCAGGCCCGCCACGTCGATGTTGCCCTTGGCGGCGAACAGGCGCCCGGCCAGTGGGAGGCCTTCGCGGGCGTCGACGGCCCGGGCTTCGGCCTCCACCTCCTCCCGCGGGCGCAGATCGATCCAGATCTCCGGTCGGTCCACGGCCTCGATGCGGGCGTAGGCGGCGCGGACGCGGGTGAGAGCGTCGGTCATGGGGTTCCTCTCAGTTCGCGGGCGCGAGGACCAGCAGTGCCGTCCCCGCCTCCACCTGGTCGCCCGGTCTGGCCAGGATCTCCGTCACCACGCCGTCGACCGGCGCGTGCACCCTGGACTCCATCTTCATCGCCTCCAGCGCGAGCAGCGGCTGCCCGGCCGTCACCTCGTCACCGGGTGCGACGTTCAACTGCCATACGGAGGCGGCGAACTCGGCCTCGATCAGGCTCCCGCCCGCGGGGACCGTCACCTCGGCCGGGGGAGCCGGTACGGCCGCCGTCTCCGCCCTGGTGAACTCGCCCGCGGCCTCCCACGCGTCGCGCTCCGCGGTGAACGCCGACTGCTGCCGCGCCTTGAACTCCCTTATGGAGTCGGCGTTCTCGGCGAGGAAGCCCTGGTACTCGGCGAGCGAGAAGGTGCCCTCCTCGATACGGGGCACGAAGCGGCCCGAGGTGATGTCGGCCCGCAGGTCGAGGAGTTCGTCCGGGTCGACCGGGTACCACTTGATCCGGTCGAAGAAGCGCAGCAGCCAAGGCGACCCCGGCTCGAACGCGCCGCGCTGCTGCCACCCCGACCACACCTGGGTCGTGCGGCCCACGAACTGGTATCCGCCTGGCCCCTCCATGCCGTAGACGCAGAGGTAGGCGCCGCCGATGCCGACGGAGTTCTCGGCGGTCCAGGTGCGGGCCGGGTTGTACTTGGTGGTCACCAGGCGGTGGCGGGGGTCGAGGGGGGTGGCGACGGGGGCTCCCAGGTACACGTCTCCCAGGCCCAGGACGAGGTATTCGGCGGCGAAGACCGTGTCGTACACGTCGTTCACCGATCCCAGGCCGTTGACCCGGCGGATGAACTCGATGTTCCAGGGGCACCAGGGCGCGTCGTCGCGGACGCCCGCCATGTAGCGGGCGATCGCCTCGCGGGTCGCCGGGTCGTCCCAGGACAGGGGGAGGTGGACGGTGCGGGAGGGGACGACGAGTTCGTCCGTGGGCGGGAGACCGGCGGTGATCTCGCGTACGGCGGCGAGGAGTTGGGTTGGGGAGAGACGGGTCGGGTCCGTCTGGATCTGGAGGGAGCGGATGCCCGGGGTGAGGTCCGTGATGCCCTCGGGGCCGTCCGCGGCCACCGCCTCCATCAGGGCGTGGACGCGCATGCGCAGCGCCAGGTCGAGTTGCATGGGGCCGAATTCGACGAGCAGGTTGTCGTCGCCGCTGCGGCGGTACGTCACGTCCCCGTCGCGGGCGAGGATGCCGCCGTCCACGATCTCCGGGCGGGGTGAGCCGTCCACGGTCACGGGAGTGAAGCGCACGGTGTCACCGGGGCGCAGCTGGCCCAGCTTCCAGCGCTCGGTGCTCAGGATCGTCGCCGGACACACGAAGCCGCCGAGGGACGGCCCGTCGGGGCCGAGGAGCACCGGCATGTCGCCGGTGTAGTCGACGGCGCCGACCGAGTACGGGGTGTCGTGGATGTTGGACGGGTGCAGGCCCGCCTCGCCGCCGTCGGTGCGGGCCCAGCGGGGCTTGGGGCCGACGAGGCGGACGCCGGTGCGGGCCGAGTTGAAGTGCACCTTCCAGTCGGCGGCGTAGAAGTCGCGGATGTCGTCCTCGGTGAAGAACTCCGGTGCCGCGTGCGGGCCTTCGACGGCGCCGATGTGCCAGGTCGAGCCGTAGGAGGGGCGGTCGGTGACCGGGGTGCCGGTGGTCCGGGTTCCGCCGTGCAGGACGTCGCCGGTGCGCAGGGCCCTGCCGCCGTGGCCGCCGAAGCGGCCGAGGGTGAAGGTGCTCGCGCTGCCGAGGAAGGCGGGGACGTCGAGGCCGCCGGCGACGAGGACGTAGGTCCGCAGGCCGTGTTCCCGAGGGGCACCGATGGAGAGCGTCGCGTGCGAGGGCACCGTCACCGGTTCCCACTGCGGGACCGGTACGCCGTCCACGGTGACCTCGGCCGGGGCGCCGGTGACGCAGACGGTGGTGGGGTGGGTGAACCTCAACGAGGGGCCCTGGAGGGTGCATTCGAGGCCGGGGGCGCCTTCGTGGTTGCCGAGCGCCTGGTTGCCGAGCCGGAAGGCGCGGTCGTCCATCGGGCCGCACGGGGGGACGCCGACCTGCCAGTAGCCGGTGCGGCCGGGCCAGTCCTGCACGGTGGTGAGGGTGCCGCCGGAGACGACCTCGATACGGGGGGTGGGGTCGGCGATGCCCGCCAGGGTCGCGGTCGAGTGCGTCGCCTGGGTGAAGCTCGGGTCCGCGAGGGCGGCGCGGACCAGGCCGAGGTTGGTCTCGATGCCGTCGACACGGGTGCGGGCCAGCGCCTCGTCGAGCCGGCGCAGTGCGTGCGCGCGGTCCGAGCCGTACGCGATGACCTTCGCGAGCATCGGGTCGTACGACGTCGTCACCTCGGTGCCCGTCTCCACCCAGCCGTCGACGCGGACGCCGGGCGGGAACTCGACCCGCGTCAACAGGCCGGCGCTGGGCCGGTGTTCGCGCGAGGGGTCCTCGGCGTAGACGCGGGCCTCGACGGCGTGCCCGCGCGGTGGGCCGGGGGCGCGGACGACGTCCCTCTCACCGCGGGCCAGGCGCAGCATCCAGGCGACCAGGTCGACGCCGTAGATCTCCTCGGTGACCGGATGCTCCACCTGGAGACGGGTGTTGACCTCCAGGAAGTACGCCTGCTCGCGCACGGCGTCGTAGACGAACTCGACGGTCCCGGCGGACCGGTAGCCGACAGAGGCACACAAGTCGTGGGCGGACGCGCCGAGTTGCTTACGGACGTGGTCCGGGAGGCCTGGGGCCGGTGCCTCCTCCAGGACCTTCTGGTTGCGGCGTTGCAGGGAGCAGTCGCGGTCGCCGAAGGTGACGACCCGGCCCGTGCCGTCGCCGAAGACCTGTACCTCGACATGGCGGGCGTGCTCGACCAGGCGCTCCAGGAAGACGCCCGCCGAGGAGAAGGAGGCGGCGGCGACGCGCTGCACCCGCTCCCAGGCGTCGGTGAGTTCGGCGGCGGAGCGGCAGGCCGACATGCCGATGCCGCCGCCCCCGCCGGTCGCCTTGAGCATGACGGGGTAGCCGATCGCGGACGCCCGTGCGCGCGCCTCCTCCAGGGAGGCCAGCAGTCCCGTCCCCGGCGCCAGCGGTACCCCCGCGGCCTCGGCCGCCGCCCGCGCGGTGTGCTTGGCGCCGAACAGCTCCAGCTGCTCCGGCGTCGGGCCGACGAACACGATCCCGGCGGCCTCGCAGCGGCGCGCGAACTCGGCGTCCTCGGACAGGAAGCCGTACCCGGGGTGGATGGCACCCGCGCCGGTGTCCTTGGCCGCCTTCAGGACCAGGTCGGCGTCGAGGTACGACTCCTTCGCGGGCGCCGGGCCGAGACGTACCGCCTCGTCGGCAAGGCGGACGTGGGGTGCCGAGCGGTCCGGATCGGAGTACACGGCGACCGTGCGCAGACCCAACTCCCGTGCGGTACGGATGATCCGCACCGCTATCTCGCCCCGGTTCGCGACCAGCAGCGTCTCGAAGCTCATCCGGCGGCCCCGATCGTCATCTCCACCGCGGTCGGCTCGAAGCCGTTGCAGGGGTTGTTGATCTGGGGGCAGTTGGAGACGAGCACGAGGACGTCGCGGTCGGCGCGCAGGGTGAGGGAGAGACCCGGCGCCGAGATGCCGTCCACGATGCCGAGGGTGCCGTCCTTCTCGACCGGCACGTTCATGTACCAGTTGATGTTGGAGACCAGGTCCCGCTTGCCCAGGCCGTAACGGGCGCCCTCGGCGAGGAAGTTGTCCACGCACGCGTGCTGCGACCAGGTGTGGTGGCCGTAGCGGAGGGTGTTCGACTCCTTGGAGCAGGCGCCGCCGACCGTGTCGTGGCGGCCGACGTCGTCGGCGACGACCGTCATCAGCGGGGTGTGCTCGTTGGACATCAGCACGCTGCCCGTGGTGAGGAAGATGCCGCCCTGGGCGTGGATGGTGTCGGGCGCGCTGTAGCGGACGGACGTGTCGTGGGCGTCGTAGACGAGGAAGTCGACGGCCTGGTTGCCGTGCAG
>JABFXD010000523.1 GCA_013361925.1 Streptomyces sp.
GGGTCGGAGCCGCCGACGTAACCGAGAAGCGCCTTTGCCATGATGGATGGTCCTCCACACTGAGTGACCGACCGAAGCGGTGTGGGTCGTGAGGGATTCGCACCCGCGATGCTTGACACTGTTGAGTTCGTGCTGCCGTTCATCCATGCCAAACAGCTAAGGTGCGCGGGGTGCATTCAGCGTCTCACCAAAAAGTTTGACGGTCAACACGATCACGCCCCGTATTGGCGGGCAACCCGGGGGCGCGCGGCCTGGAAACGGCGGCGCAGCGACTCCTGCGGGGCCCTCGGGGCGTAGCGATCATCCTTAAGTGCGGAGCCTCCCAGGAAATGCCGTTCTTGGCAACCACCAGGGCCTTTCTGCTTCGGGCAGCTGCCGGTGGCATGTCCCTCCGCTTCCACCAGGCGTGGTTTACAGAACCGGTTCAACGGATGGCGAAGCCGTCGTAACCCCCGCGGGGTGTGTCCCAGATCTCGGTGACACCGTCCACGCGTCCGGGCGTGTCGTCACCCAGAAGCCACTCGAGGAGCCCCTCGCACCCTGCGCGCGGGCCTTCGGCGACGACCTGGACCCGTCCGTCCCCCAAATTGAGAGCAAAACCACTCAGCCCACCGAGCTCCAGGGCCTTGGCCCGCGTGAACCAGCGGAAACCCACACCTTGGACGCGTCCACGCACCCAGGCGACCAGTCGTACATCCTCGCTCATGAGTGCAACCTAACCAACCAATGTCTCTCCGGGCGCTCCCTCCCCTGGCGCCATGCGGTACCGTCCCCTGCCAATGAATCTCATACGAAACTCACTCGATCGTGTGAGTTTTGTGAGTTCGGTCCGACCGCCGGGGACGAGTCGGCCACAAAGGACGAGGAAGGCCAGGACACATGGGACGCCACCGACGCTCCGCCGCCGGCCGCGCCGCCACGGGCCGCGCCACGGGGGTCACGGAAACAGACGGCTCGTACACGAGCGGCTACGACCCGCAGCACTCGCACAGCATCGACCAGCAGGATTCGTACGGCTTCGACCAGCAGCACGCGTACGGCATCGACCAGCAGTTCTCGTACGACTTCGAGGCCGACGCCCGGGGTCCGCACACGGGCGAGTACCCCACGATGGGCATCGCGCCCTATCTGAACCCCGAGGCGCACTCCCGCAGCGAGGCCTATCTCTACGCGACGAACGACGAGTACGCCCAGACCAGCGGCACCGCCATGTTCCCGAGCGAGGGCTTCTCGCCGGACGACGGGCCGCGGCGCGGGGGCTCGCGGCGCCGGCGCAAGAAGCGGGTCGTGACGCCGGTCAAGACCGGTCTGCTCGGGGTCTCCGCCGCGGTCGCCATCGGCACTGTCGCGGTCGCCACCGGTGTGGTGCCCGGCCTCGACAACTACAAGCTCGGCGGCGGCAGCGGCGCCGACAAGGTGCAGGCCGCGGACACCCCGACCAACTCCGCGACCGAGCAGGGCGGCACGTCCGGCAGCGCCGACGACAGCCGGGAGGACGAGGCGGCCAGCCGCGGCGGCGACCGCACGGCCTCGCCGACCCCGTCCGCCTCGGCCTCTGCCTCGACGGCGGCGCCGACCAAGACGCCGAGCAAGGAACCGACGAAGACGCCCAGCAAGGAGCCGAAGGCGACTCCTACGCGGACGGCCACCAAGGCGCCGCAGAACACCACCGCTCCGGGCATCACGGTGTCGGCCGAGGCGCAGGCCGAGGCCGAGGTGCTGAAGCTGGTGAACGAGGAGCGGGCGAAGGTGGGGTGCAGCGCGGTGTCCGCGAACAGCGCGCTGGGCGAGCTCGCCGAGGACTTCAGCGACGCCATGGCGGCCCAGGGCTTCTTCGACCACACCGACCCCAGCGGCAAGACCCCCTGGGACCGGGCCGAGGCGGCCGGCATCAGCAACCTCGGCGGCGAGAACATAGCCCGGGGCCAGGCCGACGCGGCAGCGGTGATGGAGGCCTGGATGAACAGCCCGGGCCACAAGGCGAACATCCTGAACTGCGACTTCAAGACGCTGGGCGTGGGGGTTCACTTCGGGTCCGGCGGTCCTTGGTGGACGCAGGACTTCGGCTACTGAGCAGCGCACGACACGAAGGGGCTCCCGTCCGGTGACCGGACGGGAGTCCCTTCGTGTTGCGCCGGCGCCTACGCGGCGACGGCGGTGCGGCCGTGCGCGAACACCTTCGCCGTCTCGGCCAGCCGGCGCCCGAGGTGCTCGGCCGTCGCCACGTCGGCCTTGTGGACGGCGTCCGGACCTTCGTCGACATTGGTCTGTGCGGCGGCGCCCGCGAAGACTCCGAGGCGGTTGAGGTCGTGCTCGGAGCCCTCGCTGTTGTTCCAGCCCGGGTGCAGACCGAGGTTGATCCAGTGCATGCCGTGCTGGGCGGCGAGGATCTGGAAGAACTGCAGGGTGTGCAGCTTGTCGCCGCTCTTGGAGCCGGAGTTGGTGAAGCCGGCGGCCAGCTTGTCCTTCCAGTCCTGTCCGAACCAGCGCTTCGAGGTCGCCTCGGCGAAGACGTGGAAGGGGCCGGACGCGGTGCCCATGTAGGTCGGGGAGCCGAAGACGATCGCGTCGGAGCCGTCGAGGACGGTCCACTGCTCCTCGGTGATCTCGGCGACGTTGATCAGATGCACCTCCGCTCCGGCCTCCTGCGCACCGGCGCGGACGGCCTCGGCCAGAACAGCGGTGTGGCCGAAGCCGGAGTGGTAGGCGATGGAGACAACGGGGGTGGTCACGATGGGCACTCCTGGGATGCGCAGGTCACTGACGATGAAGAAAGGAAAGCACTAACTTCTAGTTAGTGCAACCTACCGGTTAGCGCTGCATTCGAGTACGCTTGAGCTATGGACATCACGCAGGAGCGCACGCCGGAGCAGGACCAGGACCTGGCCTTCGACGTGTTCGCCAAGGCCTGCCCGTCGCGGGGCACCCTGGAGCACATCACCGGCCGCTGGGGCGCGCTCACGCTCGGCGCGCTGCACGAGGGCTCCCTGCGCTTCAACGAGCTGCGCCGTCGCGTCGACGGCGTGAGCGAGAAGATGCTGTCCCAGACCCTGCACGCGCTGGAGCGCGACGGCCTGGTGCACCGCGAGGCCCAGCCGACCAACCCGCCCCGCGTGGACTACGAACTGACGCCGCTGGGCCAGGAGATGGCCACGCGACTGCTCGGCCTCATCCACTTCCTGGAGGGCCGGATGGACGACGTGCTCGACGCACGTCAGCGCTACGACGAGACGCGCGGCGCCCTCTGACACTTCGGGCAGAAGTAGCTCGACCGGTTCATCCACGGCCGTCGGCGCATCGGCGTACCGCACCGCTTGCAGGGCAGACCTTCACGGCCGTACGCGTCGAGCGAGCGGTCGAAGTAGCCGGACTCTCCATTGACGTTGACGTACAGGCTGTCGAAGCTGGTGCCGCCGACCGCGAGGGCCGCGTTCATCACATCCCTTACGTGGCCCAGGAGTTCGGCCGTGCGCGGGCGCGTGAAGCCGGCGGTCGGGCGCTCGTAGTGGACGCGGGAGCGCCAAAGTGCCTCGTCCGCATAGATGTTGCCGACGCCGCTGATCAACGACTGGTCCAGCAGGGCCCGTTTGATGGTCGTGCGCTTGCGGCGCAGGGCCTGGTGGAAGGCCTCGTCGTCGAAGAGCGGGTCCAGGGGGTCGCGGGCGATGTGCGCGATGACGTCCGGCAGACCGTCCTCGGTGTTGTCGTGCAACGACAGTCCACCGAAGGTGCGTTGATCGACGAAACGGAGCTCGGTGCCGAGGCCGTCGGCGAAACGGACGCGGATGCGCAGATGCTTCTCGTCCGGTGACTCGTGCGGCTGGACCAGGAGCTGACCGCTCATGCCGAGGTGCGCCAGGACCGACTGGTCGGTGTCCTCCAGGGGCAGCCACAGATACTTGCCGCGGCGGCTGGGGACGCCGATGCGATGGCCCTTGAGGCGATGCGCGAAGTCATCGGCACCGGCGAGGTGACGACGTACCGCACGCGGGTGCAGTACCTCGGCCTCGGCGACCGCGCGATGGGCGACCCACCGCTCCAGACCGCGTCGTACGACCTCGACCTCGGGCAACTCGGGCATGGGATCCCCCGTGACAAGCCGGTGTATGAACAGAGCGCCCGCCCCGGTGCGGGACGGGCGCTCGGTGTACTGCTCTGTTCGGTCAGGCGGAGGCGGACGCCTCATCGGCACCCGCGTCGGCCTCGGCGGCCTTCGCAGCAGCCTTGGCGCGCTCGTCCGCCGCGGCCCGGATGGACCGCCAGGCGGACTCGGCGGCCTGCTGCTCCGCCTCCTTCTTGCTGCGGCCGGTGCCGGTGCCGTACGAGACGCCTCCGACGCGGGCGGCAGCAGTGAAGGTCTTCTCGTGGTCGGGGCCGGTCTCCG
>JABFXD010000273.1 GCA_013361925.1 Streptomyces sp.
TTCGTCGGAAACTACGAGACCCACGTCACGACCGACCGTCCCGGCGACCTGCGACTACGCCCCGGGCCCGTCGTACGGCAGCAGATCGGGCCGCTTCGGCGGCAGCCCGTCCCCGGACGACCGGCCGGTGAGGCGCCGCCCGATCCAGGGCATCAGGTGCTGCCTGGCGAAGCGGGCGTCGGCGACCCGGCGGGCGGCCCACCCGGGCGGCAGCGTCGCCGGCAGCGGGGTACGCCACTCGGTGTCCTCGGGCTCGTAGCCGAGCGTCTGCCACACCGCCTCCGCGACCCGGCGGTGCCCCTCGGGCGTCAGGTGCAGCCGGTCCACGTCCCACATGCGCGGGTCGCTCAGCGACGCCGCCCCGTACAGGTCGACGACCAGGGCGCCGTGCCGCTCGGCCAGCTCGTCCACGCAGCCGAACAGCTCCTCCATGCGCGGCCGGAACCGCTCCAGGACCGGGCCCTGGCGGCCGGGGCTGCGCATCAGGACCAGCTGCTTGCAGGACGGGGCGAGCCGTTCCACGGCCTCCGTGAGCAGATCCCGTACCCGGACCATGTCGCACTTGGGGCGCAGGGTGTCGTTGAGCCCGCCGACCAGCGTGATCACGTCCGGCTGCATGGCCGCCGCCACGTCGACCTGCTCGTCGACGATCTGCTTGATCAGCTTGCCGCGCACCGCGAGGTTCGCGTAGCGGAAACCGGGGGTGTGGGCGGCCATCCGGCCGGCCAGGACATCGGCCCAGCCGCGGTAGGAGCCGTCCGGCAGCAGGTCCGACATGCCCTCGGTGAAGGAGTCGCCGACCGCGACCAGGCTGGTGTGTGTGGGGTTCTTCTGCATGGCGGAGGAAATGGTATCCCGTGCACATACCCGACGGTCGGTCGCCCTGTGAGCGTACGAAGCACTCAGGTCCGCTGCCCGAAGAGCCGCCGCAGCACGTCCTCCATCGTCACCAGCCCCGCCAGCCGCCCGTCGTCCCCGACCGCCGCCGCCAGATGCGTACGGCCGCCCCGCATGGCCGTCAGCACGTCGTCCAGCGGTGTGCCCTCCCGCACGCGCGCGATGGGCCGCATGTCGCGCACCGGGAACGGCACGTCCCGCGGCGAGGCGTCCAGGGCGTCCTTGACGTGGAGATAGCCGACGATCCTGCGGGTCTCGTCGACCACCGGGAACCGCGAGAACCCGGACTCGGCCGACAGCCGCTCCAGCTCCTCCGGGGTGACGCCCACGCGCGCGTAGACGACGCGTTCGAGCGGGAGCACGACCTCGTCCACCGGACGGCGGCCCAGTTCCAGGGCGTCGTGCAGCCGCTCCCGGGTGCGGTCGTCGATCAGCCCCGCCTCGTCGGAGTCCTTCACCAGGCGGGCCAGCTCCGCGTCCGAGAAGGTCGCCGTGACCTCGTCCTTGGTCTCGACCCGCAGGAGCCGCAGCAGGCCGTTCGCGAAGGCGTTGACCGTGAAGATCACCGGGCGCAGCCCGCGGGACAGGGCGACGAGGGGCGGGCCGAGCACGAGCGCGCTGCGCACCGGTTCCGCCAGCGCGATGTTCTTCGGCACCATCTCGCCGAGCAGCATGTGCAGATAGGTGGCCGCGGTCAGCGCGATCACGAAGGAGACCGCGTGCCCCGCGCCCTTCGGCACGCCCAGCGCGTGGAACACCGGCTCCAGCAGATGGGCGATCGCCGGCTCGGCGACGACACCGAGGACCAGGGTGCACAGGGTGATGCCGAGCTGGGCCGCCGCCATCAGCGCCGACACATGCCGCAGGCCCCACAGCACGCTCTTGGCGCGCCGGTCGCCGTCCTCGGCGTACGGCTCGATCTGGCTGCGGCGCACGGAGATCAGGGCGAACTCGGCGCCCACGAAGAAGGCGTTGACCACGAGCGTCGCGAAGCCGATCAGCAACTGGACGGCGGTCATGCCTCTGTCCCTTCGTCGGACACGTCCAGCGGTGCGTGCAGCAGCACCCGCGCGGCGCGGCGCCCCGAGGCGTCCACGACGTCCAGCCGCCACCCGGTGACCTCGACCGTGTCACCGACGAGAGGGATCCGGCCGAGTTCGGTCGCCACGAGCCCCGCCAGCGTCTCGTAGGGCCCCTCCGGCGTCCGCAGCCCCACGCGCGCGAGCTGGTCGACGCGGGCCGAGCCGTCGGCCGAGTAGAGCGTGCGGCCCTCGTCGTCGCTCCCGGCCGGGGCCAGGTCGGGCGTCTCGTGCGGGTCGTGCTCGTCGCGGACCTCGCCCACGACCTCCTCGACGATGTCCTCCAGCGTCGCCACCCCGGCCGTGCCGCCGTACTCGTCGATGACCACGGCCATCGTGCGCTTCCCGGACAGCCGGTCAAGGAGCCGGTCCACGGTGAGCGACTCCGGGACGAGCAGCGGCTCGCGCATCAGTTCGGAGACGGGCACCCGGGGCCGGCGCTCGGCCGGGACCGTCAGGACGTCCTTGATGTGCGCGGTGCCCACGACCGAGTCGAGGCTGCCGCGGTAGACCGGGAAACGGGACAGGCCGGTCGCGCGCGTGGCGTTCGCGACGTCCTCGCAGGTCGCCTGCACGTCCAGCGCGATGACCTGCACCCGCGGTGTCATGACGTTCTCCGCGGTGAGGTCCGCGAGATTCAGGGTCCGGACGAAGAGTTCGGCGGTGTCGGCCTCCAGCGCGCCCTCCTTGGCGGAGTACCGGGCCAGCGCCGCCAGCTCCTGCGGTCCGCGCGCGGCGGCCAGCTCCTCGGTGGGCTCCACGCCGAGACGGCGTACGACACGGTTCGCGGTGTTGTTGAGATGCGTGATGAACGGCCGGAACGCGGCGCTGAACCAGCGCTGCGCGTTGCCCACCCGCCTGGCCACGGCCAGCGGCGAGGAGATCGCCCAGTTCTTCGGCACCAGCTCGCCGACGACCATCAGGAACACCGTCGACAGCGCCGTACCCAGCACCAGCGCGAGCGAGGAGGCCGTCGAGGCGGAGACCCCGAGCGACTCCAGCGGGCCGGCGATGAGCTTGGCGATCGACGGCTCGGCGAGCATGCCGACGACCAGGTTGGTCACGGTGATGCCGAGCTGCGCCCCGGAGAGCTGGAAGGTCAGGTTCCGTACGGCCTTCAGGGCGCCCGACGCGCCCCGCTCGCCGCGCTCCACGGCCCGCTCCAGGGCGCCGCGATCGACCGTGGTCAGCGAGAACTCCGCGGCCACGAAGGCACCGCAGGCCACGGAGAGCAGGATCGCCACGAGCAGCAGGAGCACTTCGGTCATCGGGTCACCTCCGTCCCATGATCGGACAGGGCGTGGCAGCCCACACCTTTCACCGGGAGGCCGGGTGACCCACCCATGGCAAAGAAAAAGTAAAACCGCCTAAACCGTGAGGTGCTTCACCCAGCGCCGCCACTTCTCCTCGGGCTCGTACCCGGCCGCCCGCCAGGCCGCCTGCCCCGTCTCGTTGCGCACCAGCACCATCGCGTCCCCGCGACGCCCGCCGAGCGCCACGAACCGCTCCTCCGCGGCGGCCAGCAACGCCGAGCCGATGCCCTGGCGGCGGCGCTCCGGATGCACCGCGAGCCGGTACAGATGGCAGCGCCAGCCGTCGAAGCCCGCGATCACCGTGCCGACCAGCTCGCCATCCCGCTCGGCCAGGATCAGCGCCTCGGGATCGCGGGCGACGAGCCGCTCGACGCCGTCCCGGTCGTCGCTGATGCTCGTGCCCTCGGCGGCCGTCTTCCAGAAGGCCAGCACCCGGTCGAGGTCCTCGGGCCCGGCGGCCCTGATGCGCAGATCAGTCATACGGCGATCCCATCACGCACCCCACGACGAGACCCGGAATTCCAGCATCCGGACAGCGGTGGAGGTCACGTGCCGCGCAGCTCCGCGACGACCGGCGCGAACGCCTCCATGTGCGGCTCCAGCACGGTCAGATAGCTGAAGCCGTACGTCTCGCGCAGCGCGAGCACCTTCGCGGTGACCTCCGCCCGACTGCCGACCAGCAGGATGGGCAGTTCCAGCACCTGCTCCGCGGTGAAGCCCGGAACCCGGTCGACGAGGGGTCGTACGGCGGCCTCGGGATCGTCCGTGACGACCACCATCTGGATGAGCAGGTTCAGTTCCGCCGGTTCCGCGCGGCCCGCCGCCAGCTCCCGATACCGGGCGAACCGCGTGTCGAACTCCGTGAGGGTCGTCGGCACCAGCTTGCCCTCCGTGCTCCCCGGCACCAGATACGCGCCCGTGAACGCGGCGATGTCCGCGTGCGCTGCGGTGAGCCGCAGCATCCGCTCTCCGTTGCCGCCGAGCAGCAACGGCACCTTCGTGTCGAGAAGCCGTCCCAACTCCTCGACCGTGTGCCGGAGATGGTCCACGCGCGCGCGTGGCGACCCGAAGGGCAGTCCCGCCCGGTCGTGCTCC
>JABFXD010000675.1 GCA_013361925.1 Streptomyces sp.
TCGGGAGGTGACCCGCGTGTACGTCTGCAGTTGTTTCGGGGTCACCGAGCAGCAGGTGAAGAAGCACGCGGCGGACGGTGCCTGCACCCCCCGCCAGATAGCCTCCGCCTGCAAGGCCGGCACGGACTGCGGTTCGTGCGTGCGCCGTATCCAGGCGATCCTGGGCCGGGGTGCCTGCCCGCGCCGGGATCTCGCCGACCAGGGCATGCCGGTGCTCGCCGAGATACCCGAGGCAGAGGTGCTGGAAGAGGCCGCCTAGCCGCTCGCGGCTCAGCTCTCCGGCTGCTCGATCAGCTGGGCGATGTAGAGCGCCTCACCGAGCTTCTCCAGAAGCTCCAGCTGGGTGTCGAGGTAGTCGATGTGGTGCTCCTCGTCCGCGAGGATCGACTCGAAGATGTTCGCCGACGTGATGTCGCCCTTGGCGCGCATCACCTCGATCCCGCGCTTGAGGCGGTCGATGGCCTCGACCTCGACCTGCCGGTCGGCCTCGAACATCTCCTTGACCGTCTGTCCGACCCGGACATGGAACAGGCGCTGGTAGTTCGGCAACCCCTCCAGGAACAGGATCCGGTCGGTGAGCACCTCGGCGTGCTTCATCTCGTCGAACGACTCGTGGCGGGTGTACTTCGCGAGCTTCGTCCAGCCGAAGTTCTCCTGCATCTTCGCGTGCAGGAAGTACTGGTTGATCGCGGTGAGCTCGCCGGTGAGCTGCTCGTTGAGGAATTCGATGACCTCGGGGTCGCCCTGCATCGCAGAGGCTCCTTCCAAAGGGGGAACTGGCAGGTTGCGCCGCATCCTTGCACCGTCACCGAAGATCGTCCAGTAAGTCTTCGCTTAGTAAGTAAGTACATGCTTAGTCCGGTTTGAGATGAATCGGGGTGGGGTTGGTCAGGTGCACCGCCCGAGGTCTGTCAGGATGGAGTCATGGGTCAGCCGGTGGAGCGCGAAAGTGGGGAAGCGGCGCACTCCGAGCTTCCGCCGGGGCAGCGACTGCAGCGTGGCTGGCCCGTCACGCACTACGGCCCGGTCCCCAAGTTCCGGCCCGAACGCTGGGAGTTCCGGGTCTTCGGGGCCACCGCGGACAGCGAGAAGCGCTGCTGGAACCACGAGGAGTTCACGGCCCTGCCGTACACCTCCGTGGTGGCGGACCTGCACTGTGTGACCAAGTTCAGCATGCTCGGCGCCGAGTGGGGCGGGGTCCCCGCCCGGACCGTCCTGGAGATCGCGCCGCCCGCGCCGGACGTCACCCATGTGATGGTGTGGGCCGAGTACGGCTTCAGCTCCAACCTCCGCCTCGCGGACTTCGCCGCCGGCTCGACGATCTTCGCCACCCACAAGGACGGCGAGCTGCTGACCGCCGAGCACGGCTTCCCGCTCCGCCTGGTCGTGCCCCACCTGTACGCCTGGAAGGGGCCCAAGTGGGTCCGCGGCGTCGAGTACATGACCGCCGACCGCCGTGGCTTCTGGGAGGAGCGCGGCTATCACAACGTCGGCGACCCCTGGAAAGAGCAGCGGTACTCGTACCAGGAGGAGCCCGGGGACGGCCCGGAACTGTGAGGGTCAGTGGTGCTGGTGCACCACCGCGTGCCCCTTGCCCCGGCCGATCATCCACTTGTTCACCGGCACGGTGACGACGAACGCGATGACCAGAGAGATCGCCAGCGCGCCCCAGAACAGCAGGTCGCCCAGCTCCGCGTCCATCGCGCCCGGCCACAGCACGATCACCCCGTTGTCGACCAGCTCCATCACGGCGATCGACAGTGTGTCCGCGGCCAGCGCCACCTTCACCGCGGCCCGGAGACCGAGGCCGGAGCGGAGCACCCCGCGCAGGGTGAGCGAGTAGCCGAAGAAGAACGCGAGGACGATCGCGAGGATCGTCGTCGGCAGGTTCCCCCAGCCGAGCGCGGTGCCGATGACCATGCCGAGCACCTCGCCGATGGCGCACCCCGTGAGGCAGTGGAGAGTGGCCTGGACGGCCATGGACCAGCTGCTCGCCTGGTGGTGTACGTGTCCCGCGTGCGCCTCGTGCTGCATGAGTGCCCCCAACGTCGGATAACGGTTCCTGTGTCGAACAGGAACCGTATACCCCCTGGGGGTATTCCGTCACGGACTACGCGTCACGAAGTTTCTTCAGCCGCTCCACGTCAGCCGCGTGCCCTTCCTTGCCGCCGGGCGTCTCGATGATCAGCGGTACGCCCTCCGTGGCGGGGTGGGTCATCAGCGCCCGGAACGGGTCCTCACCGATGTGACCCGCGCCGATGTTCTCGTGCCGGTCCTTGTGGGCGCCGACGACGTCCTTGGAGTCGTTGGCGTGGATCAGCTTCAGCCGGCCCGCACCGACGGTGTCCACCAGGAGGTCGAGGGTCTGGTGCATACCGGACGGGCCGGTCAGGTCGTGTCCCGCGGCGAAGACGTGGCAGGTGTCGAGGCAGATCCCCAGCTTGGGATGGGCGTCCAGGGCCTCGAAGTACGGCCCGAAGTCCCAGGTGCGCGAGCAGAGCGAGGAGCCCTGTCCGGCCGTCGACTCCAGGAGCAGGAACGGGTCGTCGTCGTGGGTGAGCTCGTCCAACAGCGGCAGCAGGTACTCCCTGACCTGCTTCAGCGCCACGGACCGGTCCCTCCCGCCGGTCGCGCTGCCCGTGTGCACGACCACGCCGAGCGCCCCGATCTCCCGCCCGCGCCGCAGCGAGTGCCGCATGCTCTCCACCGACTTCTCCACGGTCGCCTCGGTGTGCGAGCCGAAGTTGATCAGATACGGGGCATGGACGTACGCCGGGATCGACTCCGCCTCGCAGGCCGCGCGGAACTCCTCGTCCTGCCGGGGGTTGCCGACGGGCGTGGCCCAGCCGCGCGGGTTGGCGACGAAGACCTGTACGGTCTCGGCCGCCAGATCACGGGCGTAGGACAGGCCGACGGAGTTCAGACCGCCGGCCACGGGCACATGGCCGCCGACGGGGTTGCGCTGAGTCATCACCCGTTCAGGGTGTCATGCGCGGCCAAGTGCCCAGCCAAGTGCCCTGTCAGCGGATCTCGATCGTGATCGTCGACCCCTTGGGCGCGGTGTCGCCGCCGTCCACGGACTGGCTCTTGACGGTGTCACCGAAGAGCCCGAGGATCCCGCGGTCCTCGTCGACCTCGAACCCGGCGGCCTCCAGCGCGTCCTTCGCGTCGTCGACGCTGTCGCCGACCACGTCCGGGACCTCGACCATCTCCGGACCCTTGGAGATCGTCAGCGTCACGGTGTCGCCCTCGGCGGCCTCGCTGCCCTCGCCCGGCGTCTGGGCGGCGACCTGGCCCTTGTCGTACTCGGAGTTGACCTGCTCGGCGGCGACCTTCACCTTCAGGCCCGCCTCCGTCAGATCCGCCTTGGCGTCCTCCAGGCTCTCGCCGGTGACGTCCGGGACGTCGATCCGGCTGCCCTTGCTGACGACCAGCGCGACCGCCGTGCCCGCGTGGAGCTCGGTGCCGCCCTCGGGGTCGGTACGGATCACGAAGCCCTTGATGACGTCGTCGCTGAACTCCCGGGTCACCATGCCCGGTTCCAGACCGTCGTTCTTCAGCCGTTCCTTCGCCTTGTCGAGCCGCAGGCCCTTGAGGTCGCCGAGCTGCACGGTCTCGGGGCCCTTGGAGATGGTCAGCGTCACCGAGTCGTTGGAGCGGATCCGGGTGCCGAAGGACGGGTCCGATTCGATGACCTGGCCGCGCTTCACGGTGTCGCTGTACTCCCGCTTGACCGTGCCGACCTCCAGCCCGGTCTGCTCCAGCCGGTCCTCGGCCTGCGCCTCGGTCTTGCCGATCAGCGCCGGGACCTTGGTGAACTGCCCGGAGTTGATGTACCAGACGCCCGCGCCGACGCCGAGGATCAGCAGCAGGGCGACGACGATCGCGAGCGGCCCGCGCGGAACGCCCGAGCCGCGGCGCCGGGGCGGGGGCGGCGGGGTCGCGAACCGGCTGGTGCGGTGGAGCGCCGACGCGTCGTCCTCGTTGACCGGCAGCGGCCGCGGCACCGTCAACGAGCGCGGGATCACACTCGTCCGGTCCTCGGTGTTGCTGTGCTCGGTGGTCAGCGCCTGCGGCGGTACGGCGTCCAGCTGGTCCTCGCTGAGCGCGGCACGCGCCTCGCGGGCCTGGGCCAGCAGCGCCACCGCGTCGTACGGGCGGACGTCCGGGACGCGGGCGGTCGCCGACGCGACCAGCTCGTCCAGCTCGAACGGCAGGCCCGGCACGATCGCCGACGGCGGCGGGACGTCCTCGTGCAGATGCTTGTAGAGGACGATGGCGGGGGAGTCCCCGTCGTGCGGCTTCTCGCCGGTCAGCATCTCGTACAGCACGACACCGCACGCGTACACGTCGACGCGGGCGTCGGCGGCGCC
>JABFXD010000748.1 GCA_013361925.1 Streptomyces sp.
CACCGAGCAGATGAAGGAGTCCCAGGACGCCGCGACCGAGGCCGCGCTGAACTACCTGGACCTCTCCGACAAGAACATCAAGGTCACCCTGGAACTGGCGGACGTCGGCGGCCCCAGCGCCGGGCTCCTCTTCTCCCTCGGCATCGTCGACAAACTCAACGGCGACGGCAGCGGCGGCGACCTCACCGGCGGCCGGGTGATCGCCGGTACCGGCACGATCGACGCCGCCGGCACCGTGGGCGCGGTGGGCGGCGTCTCCCTGAAGACCCAGGCCGCGAAGAGGGACGGCGCGACCGTCTTCCTCGTCCCGAAGGACGAGTGCGGCGACGCGAAGGCCGAACTCCCGAAGAACCTGCGCCTGATCCCGGTGACCACACTGAAGGGTGCGGTGAACTCCCTGGTGGCACTGGAATCGGGGAAGGGCTCCGTACCCAGCTGCTAGGCGAGGGCCGGGCGGGGACTGGCGGCGAGGCGCAGCCCGACTTCCACGAGAGTCCAGCCGACGCGGGTACGCAGCTCCGTCCGCGGGGGCTTGGCCTCGGTGGCGAGACGGTGGGCTTCGGCGTAGGAGCGGAGCTCGACGGCGCGGGCTTCGTGCAGGGCGAGGTGGGTCTCGGGATGCATGGGAAGCGGCCTCTCGTCAGTCGGTGGTGATCGGGAAGGCGTGCGTGTGGATGCGCACCTGAGCCGTGCCGTCGCCCGGGGGCAGGTCGCGGTAGGTGTCGATCAGGGCGTGCATCTTCTCGATGAGCTCACGGCTCTGTTCCGGGGTCAGCTTCAGCGTCGCGCTGCTGAGGTCCCAGACCTGGTTCCATGCTTTTGGCCAGGTGGCGCGGGTTCCCAGCCAGGTGGAGAGGTTCTGGATCTGGGTGGTGGCGACCTCGTGCAGGTACAGGTCGGCGGCCCCGCGGACGGCCGGGTCGCTGTCCGTGAGCAGAGAGTCGTCGAAGGACAGCCCTGTGTGGACCGCTTTCCACCAGCGTTCCCGCCCCTTGCCGCGCTCGGGGTCGTCCGCCACGAAGCCGTGGGCGGCGAGCTGGCGCAGGTGATAGCTGGTCGCCCCGCTCGACTCACCCAGCCTCTCGGCGAGTTGGGACGCGGTGGCGGGCCCCCCGAAACGCAGGGCGTCCAACAACTGCATCCGCAGCGGATGCGCCAGCCCGCGCAGTGAACGGGCGTCCAGTTTCCGGAGGTTGGGTTCTTCGGGCATGCGTACAAAGGTAGCTATGCAAAGGTTCCTTTGCAATGACTTCTTTGTAAGCCGCCGGAGGCCGTGTCAGCCCTCCTTCACGAAGCCCTCTGCCTTCATCCAGTCCAGTGCCACCTGGTGCGGATCCTCTCCGTCCACGTCCACCTTGGCGTTCAGTTCCTGCGCCACCGTGTTGTTCAGCTTCTTCGTGACCGGGTCGAGGATCTTCTCGATCGCCGGCCACTTCTTCAGGGCCTTGGAGTTGATCACGGGGGCGGCGTTGTAGTTGGGGAAGAACTTCTTGTCGTCCTGCATGACCTTGAGGTTCATGGACCTGATGCGGCCGTCGGTCGTGAAGACCTCGCCGTAGGTGCAACTGCCCTTCTGCACCTGGGTGTAGATGATCCCGGTGTCCATCTGCGTGATGTTCTTCGCGGGGACACTCATGCCGTACGCCTTCTCCATGCCCGGCAGCCCGTCCGCGCGGTTGGCGAACTCGCTCTCCACGCACAGCGTCACCGCACCGGGGTCGGACTTCGAGAGCGCGGCGACCTCCGACAGTGTCTTCGTGCCGTACTTCTTGAAGTTGGCCGTGTTCATCGCCAGCGCGTAGGTGTTGTTCAGCGCTGCCGGGGGCAGCCATGTCAGGCCGTTCTTCAGGTCGGCCTTGCGCACCGCCTCCCACTGCGCTCGCGGGTCGGTGATCGGTTCGCTGTTGCCCTGGTACGTGATCCAGGCCGTGCCCGTGTACTCGTACATCCCGTCCGCGTCACCGGACTTGACCGCTTCCCGGGCCCCGATGGACCCCTGGATGCCGGTGCGGTCCAGTACGTCCGCGCCCGCCGCCTCGAACGCGATCCCCATGATCGCGCCCAGGATCAGCTGTTCCGTGAACTCCTTCGACGTGACCGTCAGGCTCGCGCCCTTCAATGGCTCACCGCCGCCGATCGAGCCCGGCTCGACCTCGTCGACCATGGGGGAGCCGCTGGTCAGTCCGCACGCCGAGGCCAGCACCAGCAGCCCCGCCGTCACCAGGCACGCGCGCTTCATCGCCGTACCTCCAACCCTCGTGGCCGCAGCACCAGTTCCGCCAGCGAGGCCAGCCAGTCCACCAGCAGCGCCAGCGCGACCGTGAGGATCGAGCCCAGCATCAGCACCGGCATGCGCTGGTTGGTGATGCCGGTCGTGATCAGGACGCCGAGGCCGCCGCCCCCGCCGAACGTCGCCAGCGTCGCCGTACCGACGTTCAGGACCAGGGCCGTCCGGACACCCGCCAGGATCAGCGGGACCGCCAGCGGCAACTCCACCCGCCTCAGCACGCCCAGGGGAGACATGCCGATTCCCCGGGCCGCCTCCAGCAGCGTCGGGTCGTTCGCCTTCAGACCCGCGATGGTGTTCGACAGGACCGGGAGGACGGCGTAGATGATGATGCCGATCAGCGCCGCCTTCGTGCCCGTGCCCAGCCAGATGACCAGCAGGGCGAGCAGGCCGATCGCCGGGGTCGCCTGGCCCATGTTGGCGATCGCCATCGCCACCGGGGCGACCGGGCGGAACATCCGGCGGGTCAGCAGGATGCCCAGGGGGATCGCGATGATCAGCACGAAGAAGGTGGAGATCACCGTCAGCTTCACATGCTGCCAAAGGGCCTTGGACACCTGCCCGTTCGACAGCGCGTTCTCGGAGATCGAGTCCAGGTCCGCCTGCTGGAACCACAGCCAGGTCGCCAGCAGGATCGCCACCAGGACGGCGGGCAGGAAGGTCAGCTTCTGCCAGGTGATGCGGCGGGCCGTCGTCGCGGGCGGTGGCGGTGCCTCCTGCTCGGCCTCACCCTCGTCGCGGAAGGCGAGGCCCTTGACGTCGTGCTCGCCGTCGGGCCGCTGCTGTACCGGGGAGCCGCTCACGCCTTCTTCTCCCCTCCGTCGCCCTCCTGTTCGGCGTGGGTCTGGGCGGCTCTGGCCTCCTCCAGTTCGTGCTGGTGCTCCATGGCCTCCAGCCGGTCCGCCTCCAGCAGTTCGTGCACGGAGTTCATCAGCGTCTCCATGTCGACCACACCCGTGTACTCACCGCGCCGCCCGGTCACCGCCACCCGCCCCGCGTTGTCCGTGAGTACGGCCTCCAGCGCGTCCCGCAGGGTCGCGTCCCGGGTGACCGTGTCGTGGACCAGCGTCCCGGCCCGCGCCAGCGAGCCCTTCGCCCGCATCAGGTCGCCGCGGCGCAGCCACTTGTAGGGGCGGCCGCGTTTGTCGAGGAGCAGGATCTCGTTCGTGCCGCTGCCCCGGAGCAGGTTGAAGAACTCCTGGAGCGGGTCGTCGACGGTCACCGTGGGGTAGTCGGTGATCTCCACATCCCGTACCCGGGTCAGGTTCAGGCGTTTGAGTGCCGCGCCCGCGCCGACGAACCCCGACACGAAGTCGTCCGCCGGGTTGGTGAGGATCGCCTCCGGGGTGTCGAACTGGGCGATGTGCGAGCGTTCGCGCAGCACGGCGATACGGTCGCCCAGTTTGATCGCCTCGTCGAAGTCGTGGGTGACGAACACGATCGTCTTGTGCAGCTCGTGCTGGAGCCTGATCAGCTCGTCCTGGAGATGGTCCCGGGTGATCGGGTCGACCGCGCCGAACGGCTCGTCCATCAGCAGGACCGGGGGATCGGCCGCCAACGCCCGCGCCACGCCCACGCGTTGTTGCTGACCGCCGGAGAGCTGGCGTGGATAGCGGCCGTGGAACTCGCCGGGGTCCAGTCCGACCAGGTCGAGCAGCTCCTCGACCCGGTCCCTGATCCGGCCCTTGCCCCAGCCGATCATCTTCGGCACCAGCGCGATGTTCTGCGCGACCGTCATGTGCGGGAACAGTCCGGCCGACTGGATCGCGTAGCCGACCTTGCGGCGGAGCTTGACCGGGTCGATGTCGGTGACGTCCTCGCCGCCGATGCGGATCCGGCCGCCGGTCGGCTCGATCAGCCTGTTGATCATCTTGAGCGTCGTCGACTTACCGCAGCCGGACGGGCCGACGAAGATGACGATCTCGCCCGCCTTGATCTCCATGTTGACGTTGTCGACGGAGGGCTGCGGATTGCCGGGGTACCTCTTGGTCAGGTTCTCCAGCTCGATGGCGGCGCCGGAGGCGGCCGACGTGGATGCGGACGTCTCAGACACGGATCCCCCTGGGAATGGTCAGCCGTCCGATCAGGACGTACGCGGCGTCGAACAGCAGGGCCAGGACGATGATCCCGAGGGTGCCCGCGAGCACCTGGTTGAGCGCGTTCTTGCTGCCCAGGGAGGCGATCCCGCGAAAGATCTCGTTGCCGAGGCCGGGCCCTGAGGCGTAGGCGGCGATGGCCGCGATGCCCATCAGCATCTGCGTGGAGACCCGGATGCCGGTCAGGATCGGCGGCCAGGCCAGCGGCAGCTCGACCCGCGCGAGCCGCATCAGCCGGGACATCCCGATGCCCTTGGCCGCGTCCACCAGCGCGGGGTCGACCCCGCGCAGCCCGACGATGGCGTTGCGCACGATCGGCAGCAGCCCGTACAGGGTCAGCGCGATCACCGTGGGCGGCACGCCGAGACCGACGAGCGGGATGAGCAGACCGATCATGGCCAGCGACGGGATGGTCAGAATGGTCGAGGTGGTCAGCGTCGCGAGGTTCCCGCCCCATTCGCTGCGATAGGTGACGACCCCGATCAGCACCCCGATCAGCGTCGCCACGACCATGCACTGGAAGACGGCGCTGGCGTGCTGATAGGCGTCGGTGAGCAGCTGCTGATGGCGATTGCCGAGATACTCCCAGAAGCTCACACGCCCTCACCCCACGGCAGCTAGTCCCTGTCCTCGTCCTCCGCCGCCTGTTCCACCAGCGGGATGATCCGCAGCGGGACGGGGTTCTCCATCACGATCGCCGTGGCGGCCCGGACGATCCCATCGAAACCGACAACGCGGTCGATCACCCGTTGAAGATCCGCGTTGGAGCGGGCCACCAGGCGGCACAGCATGTCCCCGGACCCCGTGGTCGTGTGCAGTTCCAGCACCTCCGGCACGGTCGCCAAGTGGGCCCGTACGTCCGGGCCTTGCCCCTGCCGGATCTGGAGCGTGGCGAACGCGGTCACCGGGTAGCCGAGGGCCGCCGGGTCCACCTCGGGACCGAATCCGCGGATGACGCCATTCGACTGAAGCCGGTCGAGCCGCGCCTGCACCGTGCCCCGGGCCACCCCCAGCCGCCGGGACATCTCCAGCACCCCGATCCGCGGCTCCCGCGCCAGCAGCACGATGATCCGTCCGTCCAGCCCGTCGATCCCCACGAGCGTCACCCTTCCCGGTGGCCATCCTGTACAGAGAACCGGCTTATATCGGCTCAGCGCTGAGCATATTGCCTGCCCAAATGGAGAACCATTGCGCATCTTGCCGAGCCGGAGAAGGCTGCGGGTATGACGCAGACCACACGCCACACTCCCGACACCGCCCGGCAGGCCGACCCCTTCCCGGTCAAGGGAATGGACGCGGTCGTCTTCGCCGTGGGCAACGCCAAGCAGGCGGCGCACTACTACTCGACCGCCTTCGGTATGCGGCTGGTGGCCTACTCCGGACCCGAGAACGGCAGCCGCGAGACCGCGAGCTACGTCCTGGAGAACGGCTCCGCCCGTTTCGTGCTCACCTCCGTCATCAAGCCCGCCACCACCTGGGGCCACTTCCTCGCCCGGCATGTGGCCGAGCACGGCGACGGCGTCGTCGACCTCGCCATCGAGGTCCCGGACGCCCGCCGCGCGTACGCCTACGCGACCGAGCACGGCGCGACGAGCGTCACCGAGCCGTACGAGCTGAAGGACGAGCACGGCACCGTCGTCCTGGCCGCGATCGCCGCGTACGGCGAGACCCGCCACACCCTCGTCGAGCGCACGGACTACGAAGGCCCCTATCTCCCCGGCTTCGTCCCCGCGTCCCCGATCGTCGAGCCGCCCGCCCACCGCACCTTCCAGGCCATCGACCACTGCGTCGGCAACGTCGAGCTCGGCCGGATGGACGAATGGGTCGGCTTCTACAACAAGGTCATGGCCTTCACGAACATGAAGGAGTTCGTGGGCGACGACATCGCCACCGAGTACAGCGCGCTGATGTCCAAGGTCGTCGCCGACGGCACCCTCAAGGTCAAGTTCCCGATCAACGAGCCCGCCGTCGCCAGGAAGAAGTCCCAGATCGACGAGTACCTGGAGTTCTACGGCGGCGCAGGCGTCCAGCACATCGCGCTGAACACCGGTGACATCGTCGAGACCGTACGGACCATGCGGGCGGCCGGGGTGGAGTTCCTCGACACCCCGGACTCGTACTACGACACCCTCGGCGAGTGGGCCGGCGACACCCGGGTCCCCGTCGGGACCCTGCGCGAACTGAAGATCCTCGCCGACCGCGACGAGGACGGCTATCTGCTGCAGATCTTCACCAAGCCGGTCCAGGACCGGCCGACCGTGTTCTTCGAGATCATCGAGCGGCACGGCTCGATGGGCTTCGGCAAGGGCAACTTCAAGGCCCTCTTCGAGGCGATCGAGCGGGAGCAGGAGCGCCGCGGGAATCTGTGACAGCGGCGGGAATCCCTGACAGTCGCGGAAACCTGTGAATGTGGCGTGAATCGACAAGCGCTTTCGCAGAACCTTGAAACCGGTGAACGGAAGTTGACACTCTCTGGTCCTGTGGGCGCCATCAGGGCGTGCGCAGGAGCCCGGGAGCACCACCGTGACCGACCGCATCGACCTCGACGTATCGGCGAAGCGCCGGCTGAAGGAGAAGGCCCTGCACGAGGGGACGGTCCTGCAGTCCTTCGCCTTCGACGAGGTGCATGAGCACCTGTACGTCCTCCAGGTCCGCCGCGGCGGCATCGGCGCCGGCAACCTCTGCCTCAACCAGCTCGACCACGAAGGCACGTTGCTCGGCCACATGAACCTCCAGGGCTTCGGGCACGGCGTCAGCATGGGCGTGCAGAACGCCGCCGACGGCAAGGTGTGGATATGGACCGAGGCCGAGGCGAAGGGCGGTTACGGCCAGGCCGTCACCCGCTTCCAGTTCGTCGCCGGAGCCACCCGGACCGTCGCGGACGTCAAGACCCGTAAGCCGATACCGGGTTCCACCAACAACCAGCCCACCGTCTGCATGGCCAGCGAGCGCATAGCCGTCCGCTACCGCCGCAAGGGCAAGCCGCGGTACCGCGTCTGGGACCTCGACGCCTTCGTGAACCGGAACTACGACCACCCGATCGCCGACATCGCCCAGCCCGACCCGCACCCCGACACCAAGATCCCCTTCCAGGGGTACGCCCTGCACGGCGACCACCTCTACCAACTCGCCGGCACCGCCTACGACCCCGACACCAACCCGCCCGCCGAGTCCGGCAACGCCTACCTCTCCTGCGTCGACCTGACCACCGGCGAGCTGGTCCAGCGGATGCGCACCGTCGCCGGCCGCTCCCTCACCTACCGGGAACCGGAGGGCCTCGCCGTCCGCCACAGGACCAAGAAGGGCCTCTATCTGGGCCTCGCGTCGGGCGCGGCCGGAGCCCGCAGGTTCTCCCTGTACGCCAAGCCACTGTCGTAGCAGAGCAGAGCAGAGCAGAGCCGAGCCGCGGTCGCGGTACGGCCGTAGGCTGGCCCCATGGCGAGGATCAACGACGTGGGCGGCACCCAGGGCTTCGGCGCGATCGACACCGCCGACGACACCGAACCCTTCCACGCGGACTGGGAGGCCCGGGTCGTCGGTCTCTTCAACACCCTGCGCGCCCAAGGGGTGTTCAACACCAACGAGTTCCGGGACGCCATCGAGTCGATGCCGCCCGCCGAGTACCTGGCGGCCTCGTATTACGAACGCTGGTTCACCGCGATCGTCGCCCTCCTGGAGGCCAAGGGCGTCCTGGAACCGGGTGAGCTGGATGACTGACGGCGACCGTTTCCCGCCCGGCACCCGCGTCCGCACCTTCCCCCACGACCCGCCGCACCACACCCGCCTGCCGCGCTACGCCCGCGGCAAGCAAGGTGTGGTGGTCGAGCCCGAGGGACCCGCGGAACTGGCCGACCTCAGCGCACAGGGTCGCGGGGACGCGCCGGTCGAGCAGATCTACGCGGTCCGCTTCGCGGCCCGGGACCTGTGGGGCGAGGGCGACCATCACGTCGTACTGGACCTGTGGGAAAGCTACTTGGAGTCCTGCGAAGAGGAGACAGCCCGTGACAGGTGAGCACGCCGACGCGACGACCGCCCGGCGGGTGCGGCGGCTGGAGACCCTGCTGGAGGAGAAGGGCCTGATCACCGGGGAACGGGTGGACGAGGCCATCGACGCCTTCCTCGCGTCCTCGTCCCCGGCCAACGGCGCCCGGGTGGTCGCCCGCGCCTGGACCGACGACGCCTTCAGGACCCGGCTGCTCGCGGACGGCACGGCCGCGGTGCGGGAACTCGGGTACATGGAGGGCTCGTACCAGCGCCTGCGCGTCGTCGAGAACACCGCGACGACCCACAACGTCGTCGTCTGCACCCTCTGCTCCTGCTACCCGCTCCGCCTCCTCGGCCCGTCCCCCAGCTGGTACAAGTCGGAGGCGTACCGCTCCCGCGTGGTGCGCGAACCCCGGGCCGTGCTGCGGGAGTTCGGACTGGAGCTGCCCGACACCGTCGACATCACGGTGTGGGACTCCAGCGCCGAGACCCGCTACCTGGTCCTGCCGCGCAGGCCGGAGGGGACCGAGGGGCTGGGGGAGGAGGAGCTCACGGCACTCGTCACCCGCAACGCCCTCATCGGAACAGCCGCCGTCTGATCACCGTTTCCCCGCCTTCGCGTCCATCACCGGCAGGTCCTCGGCCGGCGGCTCCGACCCGAGCGCCGTCAACGCCTCCCGGGCGACGGGCACCTGGAGCGGGGAGAAGTACGGGTTGATGCGCAGCGCCTCCTGGAGATGCCGCCGTGCGGGGGCGAACTTCTCCAACTCCCGCTCGATCATGCCCCGGTGATAGGCGTACAGCGCACTGCGTACGCCACCCCCGTGCACCTTGTCCGTCGCCCGCACCGCATACCGCAGCGCCTCCTCGTCCGCCCCGGCCCGGTGCAGCGCCCACCCCAGCGCGTCGGCCACCTCGATGCCGGGCTGGCGCCGCCACTCCGCCCGCAACCGCCGTACCGCCGACGCGGGATCACCGTGGTCGGCCTCGAACACCCCGAGCACCAGCTCCTGGTCGGCTCCGCCCGCGGCAGCGCCGCGCACCCGCGCCCGCAGCAGGTCGTACTGCACCTGAGCCGCCTGCCGCAGCCCCAGCGACTCGTACAACTCGCCCAGTTCCAAGGCGTATTGCGGATCCGGCTGATGGGTGAGCGCCACCTGGTACGCGCTCAGCGCCTCCGAGGTCCGCCCCAGCGCGGCCAGCGCCCGCGCCTGCCCGGCCTGCGCGGCCCGCTGGTCCGGATCGGTCCGCACCGCCTCCTGGAAGTTCCGCAGCGCGACCTCCCGCTCCCCGCGCTCCCAGGCCAGCTGCCCCACCCGTTCCAGATAGGCCGCCCGCTCGGCCGGCGCCTCGGCGCCCGCCGCCGCGTCGGAGAGCTGCGCCATCGCGTCCTCGCGCCAGCCCCGGTCCCGGTAGACGGCCCCGGCCCGCGCCAGCACGTCCGGCCCCGACCGCAGCTTCTGCAACCGCTCCAGGGCCCGCCCGGCCGCCTTCCAGTCACCGAGGCCGGTACAGGCGTCGATCAGCAGCGGATACGTCGTCCAGCGCTTCGCGTCCAGCTTCTGCGCGGCCTCGGCCCACGTCCGCGCCGCCCGGAAGTCCCGCCGCGCGTTCGCCAGCGCGGCCATCCCGTCGAGGGCGGCGGCGCTCTTCTCGACCCTCAGCGAGGTCCGCAGCGCCCGGTCGGCCTTCGGGTAGTACGCGGCCTCCGCCGTCCGCCGCCCCTGCTCCACGTACGCCGCCCCGAGCACCGCCCACGACTCGGCGTCCCGCGGGTTCCTCCGCAGATGCGTCTCCCGCTCACCGATCAGCGCCGCGAGATCCGGCAGCGCGGCCGGCACCCCCGCCGACACCGCCGTCAACGCCTGCGCACCCTGCGCCGGCGGTGCGGGCGCCCGGGTGGCCGGGGACTGCCACGGCAGCACCATCAGCGTCCCGCCGAGCACCAGACACCCGGTGAGGGCGGCGATCAGGGCCCGTCGGCCGGCGCGACCTTCGTGAGAGGCCTCGTCTTGGTTCTCCATGGCGCTCACTGTGCGTCAATACGACGACCACACCCCCGTATGCGAAGGCCTGTGCGGACGGGGTTCACACCGATGGCCCCGGGTGCGACGCTGTGATCATGAGCCGTATCGAAGCGCCCCGCGACGAGGAGACAGGCAACCTGGTCGACCGGCTGCTGGCCGGTCTGCCCGCCGAGGCCGTCCTGACCGACCCCGACGTCACGGCCTCCTACGCCAACGACATGGCCAGCTTCTGCCCGGCCGGCGCCCCCGCCGTCGTCGTCCTGCCGCGGACCGTCGAACAGGTCCAGCACGTCATGCGCACCGCCACGGAACTGCGCGTCCCGGTCGTCCCGCAGGGCGCCCGCACCGGCCTGTCCGGCGGCGCCAACGCCACCGACGACTGCATCGTGCTGTCCCTGACGAAGATGGACCGCATCCTGGAGATCAACCCGGTCGACCGCATCGCCGTCGTCGAACCGGGCGTCATCAACGCCACCCTCTCCCGCGCGGTCAACGAACACGGCCTCTACTACCCGCCGGACCCCTCCAGCTGGGAGATGTGCACCATCGGCGGCAACATCGGCACCGCCTCGGGCGGCCTGTGCTGTGTGAAGTACGGGGTGACGGCCGAGTACGTCCTCGGACTCGACGTCGTCCTCGCCGACGGCCGTCTGCTGTCCACCGGCAGGCGCACCGCCAAGGGCGTCGCCGGATACGACCTCACCCGCCTCTTCGTCGGCTCCGAGGGCTCGCTCGGCATCGTCGTCAAGGCCACCCTCGCCCTGCGCCCGCAGCCGCCGCAGCAACTCGTGCTGGCCGCCGAGTTCGCGTCGGCCGCCGCGGCCTGCGACGCCGTGTGCCGGATCATGGAGGGCGGCCACGTCCCCTCCCTCCTCGAACTGATGGACCGGACGACCGTCAAGGCCGTCAACGCCATCGCCGGCATGGGGCTCCCGGAGACCACCGAGGCCCTGCTGCTCGCCGCCTTCGACACCCCGGACCCCGCCGCCGACCTCGCCGCCGTCGGCGCCCTGTGCGAGGCGGCCGGCGCCACCCAGGTCGTCCCCGCCGACGACGCCGCCGAGTCCGAGCTCCTCCTGCACGCCCGGCGGCTCTCGCTGACCGCGCTGGAGGCGGTGCGTGGCGTGACGATGATCGACGACGTGTGCGTGCCCCGGTCGAGGCTCGGCGACCTGATCGAGGGCGTCGAGCGGATCGCCGACAAGCACCAGCTCACCATCGGCGTCGTCGCCCACGCCGGCGACGGCAACACCCACCCCACCGTCTGCTTCGACGCCGCCGACCCCGACGAGTCCCGGCGCGCCCGCGAGTCCTTCGACGAGATCATGGCCCTCGGCCTGGAACTCGGCGGCACGATCACCGGCGAGCACGGCGTGGGCGTCCTGAAGAAGGAGTGGCTGGCGCGCGAGATCGGCCCCGTCGGGGTGGAACTGCAGCGGCAGATCAAGCAGGTCTTCGATCCGTTGGGCCTCCTGAACCCGGGCAAGCTGTTCTGAGCGCGGATTTCCGGCCCTCACTGGGCGAGCAACTGGTCGAGCGCGTCGTCGATCCCCAGCTGCTCGCCCTCAGTCCCCGGGGGCACCACCCGCAGCGTCCGCTCCAGCCAGGCGGACACCTGGGCGGACGGCGCCTGGAGGAGGGCGTCTCCGTCGGGTGAACTCAGCGCCATCAGAACGACACTGCGCCCCTCCGACTTCGTCGGCCACACCCGCACATCGCCGTGCCCGCACGGCCGGAACACCCCCTCCACCAGCAGGTCCCGGGAGAACGTCCAGTTCACCGGGTGCTCGGAGTTGATGTGGAAGGTGACGTGGACGGCGTAGGGGTCGTCGGTGCGGTAGCTCAGCCGGGCCGGGACCGGGATGCTGCGCTCCGGCGACAGGATGAGCTTGAGCTCCAGTTCGCGTTCCACCACGGTGTAGTGCATGTCGTTCGGTTCCTCTCCGCTCGCGCGCGGCCCTGTGGTGGGCCCGCAGGAGTGGAGAGCGGGGTGGGCCCGCGAGCATTACGCGGGTTCGGGAAACTTTTTTTCCGGACGTCTCGAACGTGTGGGTCCGGTGCGACTGGCGGTGGGGGGTTGCGCCGGTCTGATAGATGTGGAGCCCCCCATATTCACCCCCGAGCAGATACGGGACGACGGACATGAGCGCCCCAACCCCGGCCCCCGGTGACGACAGGCCCCGCGAGGGCTATTACCCGGACCCGTCCATCCCCGGCTACGTCCGCTACTGGAACGGTGCCGCCTGGGTACCGGGCACGAGTCGCCCGGCCCCGTCGGACGGCGCCCCGCCGGCGCCCCCGGGTTCGGGTACGGCCGCCGCGGTGCCGTCGGTGGAGGAGACGGGCCCGCACTTCTTCGACGAGGACCCGTCCCCGGCGGACGCCCAGCACGGCAGCCGTCCCGAGCCCGCGTCCGCGTGGGGTGCGGACCGGGGTCAGCAGTCCGGGTTCGGCGGCGACCAGGACCGCCGCGTCTCCTGGGGAGCGGCGGCCGGCACGGACCCCCGCGTCCCCTCGGAGACCGCCAGCACGGACGGCACGGCCACGATCCCGCCCACCCAGGGCGCCGGTGACGTCCCGTCGGGCAACACGTTCGTCTTCCGCAGGCCTACGACGGGACAGCCGGGCGGCGGGGGTCAGGGTGGCGCGGGTCAGGGCCCCGCTGGGCCGGGTGCCGTCGGGCCGGGTGGCGCGGGCGGTGCAGGGGCGGGCGCGGGTGCGTCCGGTGGCCCCGCCTTCGGCCCGCCCGGCGCCGCCGGTTCCGGCTCGTCCGGGCCGGGTCGCTCTGGCGGCCCGGGCTTCGGTGCCCCGGCCGCCTCAGCTCCAAGTGCCGGTGGCCCCGCGGGCGGTGGCGTTCCCGGGACCCCGGCCGGCTCCGCGTCTCCCGGCGTTCCCGCCCCCGGTGGCCCCGTGGGTGACGAGGGCACCATGACCTTCCGGGCTGTCTCCCCGCGCACGGCCCAGCAGGGCGGGGCGCAGGGAGGGGGCACGGGCGGCGCACACCCGGCCGACGCGGCAGCGGGCAACTTCGGCGCACCGGCCGCCACCGGCACGGGCCACTCCGGCCCCGCCTTCACCGGCACCGGCCCCTCAGGCACCGGCGGCCCCGCCTTCACCGGCCCATCCGCCCCGAGCGGCCCCGCCTCCGGCGCCCCGGGCTCAGCTGCTCCCGGCTCAGCCGCCGCAGGCGCCGGCGGCCCCGGCTTCGGCGCGGGCAAGGCCGCCGCCGAGCGAGCCGCGGCCGCGCAGGCCCAGACGGGCACCCCCGCTCAGGCCACCGCCGCGCCCACCGCCCTCTCCGGCCCCCAGCAGGCCAACCCGGCCGCCGCCCCCGCCACCCCCTCCGTCCCGCAGCAGCCCACTCCGGCCTCCGCCTCCGGCGGCGCCACCCCCATGACGAGCGGTCCCGGTGGTGGGCAGCCCTCCTGGGCGCAGCAGGTGCACCGGCTCGCGGGCGCGTCCGGCGAGGACCAGCCCGTCGTGCCCTGGAAGCCGCCGGTCGACGACATCTTCCAGGCCGCCGCCCGGCGTCAGGCCTCCGCCCGCCCCGCGGGCCTCGGCAAGCGGCTGGCGGCACGGCTGCTGGACACGGTCGTGCTGCTCGGCGTCACCGCCGCCGCGGCGGTACCGCTCGGCACCAGGGCGCTCGACCACGTCGACGAGAAGATCGACGCGGCGAAGCTCAGCGGCGAGACCGTCACCGTCTGGCTGCTGGACGGCACGACGTCCACCTACCTCGGCGGCGTCCTCGCCGTCCTCCTCGTCTTCGGCGTCCTCTACGAGGCGCTGCCCACCGCCAAGTGGGGCCGCACCCTCGGCAAGAGGCTGCTCGGTCTGGAGGTGCGGGACATCGAGGGCGGCGAGCCCCCGTCCTTCGGCGCGGCCCTGCGCCGCTGGCTGGTCTACAGCGTCCCCGGCCTGCTCGCGATCGGTGTCGTCGGCGTCGTATGGGGCCTGTTCGACAAGCCGTGGCGCCAGTGCTGGCACGACAAGGCGGCCCACACGTTCGTAGCCGGATAGCCCGTAGCGCGGGCGGAGCGGCGATTCCGTACTCCGGACGGCCGCTCGCCGGATGCGGAGCCGGGGGGTTCGCGGTCGACTCGGGCCATGAGCAGCGAACCGCCCCCCGGCTCCGGTCAGCAGCCGCCGGAAGACGACCCGTTCAGGAAGCAGCCTCCGCCGTCGGGCGACTCCGGTTCGCCGTACGGCGGTCAGCCCCCGCCGGAGGCGGGAGACCCGTACGGCGGCAGCCCCTACGGCGGCGGCTCCCCGTACGGCGGCGGTGACCCCTACGGCGGTGGCGGTTACGGCGCCGGCGGCTACCCCTCCGACCCGCTGGCCGGGATGCCCCCGCTCGCCGACAGCGGTCGGCGCACGCTCGCCCGCATCATCGACCTCATCCTCGTCGGGATCGTCGTCGCCCTGCTCACCTGGGGTTTCGGGGTCAACGAGTACGACGTGAACGCCGACAAGGTCGAGTACGGCAAGTCCTTCGCTCAGTCGCTGGTCGCCGCCCTGCTCTACATCGGCTACGACACCTTCATGATCACCAAGTCGGGGCAGACGCTCGGCAAGAAGTGGCTGAAGATGCGGGTGGCCAACCTCGACAACGGCTCCACGCCCTCCGTGCAGACCGCGCTGGTCCGCTCCCTGGTGCTCTGGATCCCGTTCGCGTTCTGCTGCGCCTGTGTCTGGACCGCGATCGCGGGCGGCTGGAGCTTCTTCGACAAGCCCTACAAGCAGGGCCTGCACGACAAGGCGGCGAAGACGGTGGTGGTCAGCACCGGCTGACGCACCACCGCACGCGGGTCCGGATGCGGGTCCAGGTCCAGGCCGGGGTTCAGGCGGCCTTCTGGGAGCTCGTGGCCACGACGGCCACGGGCTCCTCGGCCGTGACCGGGGCCGCGGCGGCGACCTCGGCGGGCTTCTGCAGCGCGACCACCCGCGACTTGGGCATCGGCACCGTCATGGCGACGAGGAGCCCGAGCGCGAGTGCCGCGACGGCGATCACGGCGATCCCGATCCCCGAACTCGTCTGTGACAGCAGCAGCATGGCGAGCGTCGAGAAGAGCACGGTGAACGAACCGTAGGCGAGCTGTGCGGCAGTCGGACGAGGCATGGCAATCGTGTCCTCGGAAGTGGGGGTCCACGGGGGTGTCGGCCTGGCTTTCCGCCGAATTTCGAACGTTCCGCCGGTCGACTCTATTCGCGTGCATGCCCGAGCGGAACGAACAGTAAGCGTGACCTAACCAACAGTACCGGTGCATGGGGGGCGCACGGATTCATACCGTCCACGAAGTGGACGCGGTCGAGCGCCGGTCGACCACCGTCCGAGGTGTTCGTAAAGCGAACGTCAACTCCGCATAGCGCACTTGTTCTGTTCAGGTCAAGGTCTGTCTTTTCTTCTGAACCTCTAGTCAAATGACGTCACTTGACTACACGCGTTGATCACGCGCGCGCGGACCATCCACGACCAGGACCCCTCCTGCCTCCGCGCGCCCGAACGCGGGGGAGGACCTCAAGTGACCAGTAGATCCTGGACGTTCAGAGCCGCGGCGACCACCGTCGCATTGGCCGCCGCGACCGCGACGTTCTCCACGTTCGCCGTCGCCGAGGCCGGCACCGCCGCCCCTCAGTCGGCCGCCTCGAACCGGACCGACCCTCAGCCGGCGAAGGCCGCACAGGAGCACGACTTCGACGGCCCGCTCTCCAAGACCCAGGAGGCGCAGCGGGAAGAGGCGCTGAAGCAGGTCATATCCGGCGACGCCAAGGTGACGGAGCGGGACGGCTCGAAGGTCGTCGCGCTCAAGAGCCGCAAGGGCGACAGCAAGTACGTCGAGCTGGGCCGGGAGCGCACCGACAAGATCTTCACGATCCTCGTCGAGTTCGGTGCCCAGACCGATCCCCGTTACGGCGGCACGGCCGGCCCCGCCCACAACGAGATAGCCCAGCCCGACCGCGCCCAGGACAACTCCACGGCGTGGCAGGCGGACTACAACACGGCCCACTACAAGGACCTCTACTTCGGCGACGGCACCGCGTCGATGAAGACCTACTACGAGAAGCAGTCCTCGGGCCGCTACTCGGTCGAGGGCGAGGTCACCGACTGGGTCAAGGTCCCCTACAACGAGGCCCGTTACGGCTCCAACTCCTGTGACACCTGCGCCTGGAACGCGGTCCAGGACGGCGTCACGGCGTGGGTCGCCCAGCAGAAGGCGGCGGGGCGCACCGAGGCCGAGATCAAGGCGGACATCGCCGAGTTCGACCAGTGGGACCGCTACGACTTCGACGGCGACGGCGACTTCAACGAGCCCGACGGCTACATCGACCACTTCCAGATCGTGC
>JABFXD010000160.1 GCA_013361925.1 Streptomyces sp.
GGCCGGCGAGGTGGCCGGCTTCGGCGGCGGCGGCGTCCACGGCTACAACGCCCTGGAGGGCACGTTCCTCGGCGGCTGCCTGTTCTCGGGCCGCGCGGCGGGCAGGGCGGCGGCGAAGCAGACGGGGTGAGGCGTGACTTGAGGGGCGTCGCACGAGGGCGCTGTCTGAGCGGCGGCGTGATCGACGGTGGGCGTGAGTCCTGCGGGGGCGTCAGTGCGGCGGCGGGTGTCCGGTGGGCTTGTCAGTGCGGCGGTGGTCTGTCCGGTGAGGTCGGGTGTCCGGCGGGCTGCTCAGTCCGGCGGTGCCGTGGCGGCCGGGCTATCGGTACGGCTGCGGATGTCTGGTGGCCTTGGCAGCCGGCGGGCGTGCGACCGGGGGCTTGTTGCCCGGCGGGTGTGCGACCGGGGGGCTTGTTGCCTGGCAGGTGGGTGACCGGGTGCGCTTGCCATCCGGCAGCCGTGCGGTCGGCCGGGGTTGCCAGCAGGCAGGTGGGTGACCTGCGGGCTCGTCACCCGGCAGCCATGCGCCCGGGTGGGTTCGTGATCCGGGAGGCTTGTGGCCCAGGGGCTCGTCACCCGGCAGGGATGCGCCCTGGGCTCGCCACCGCGCAAGCGTGTGGCCTGCGGGCTCGCCACCGCGCAGGCGTGTGACCTGCGGGCTCGCCACCGGGCAGGCGTGTGACCTGCGGGCTCGCCGCCCCGCAGCCGTGCGATCGCCCAGCTGCCGCGTCGGTGGGCTGCGGTCGGCTCTGGGCCTCTCGCTGACAGCCGCGTGACCGGGGCGCCCTCACCTGGGCCGCTGGGGGATCGGGCGCCCTCAGCTCAGCAGCCGCCTGCCCGCGGCGCCCTCACCCCAACAGCCGCACGAGCACGGCCGCGTGGCTCTCCTCCGGGGTTTTCGCGGACGTCAGCAGGGTCACCGGGCCCTCGTCCGCCAACTCGCGGACGTGGGCAAGGAGTTCGGCGGCCTCGGGTGCGGTCAGCTCTGCCTCGTAGCGGCGTGCGAACTCCTCGTACGAACCCTCGCCCGCGTGGTACCAGCGGCGCAGCTCGGTGGACGGGGTCATGGCCTTGGGCCACTCGTCCACCCGGGCCGCGTCCTTCGACAGGCCGCGCGGCCACAGCCGGTCGACCAGGACACGGACGCCGTCCTCCGGCTCGGGCGACTCGTAGACGCGGCGGATGCGAACGCTCATGGCAGGGCCTTTCCGGGGCGACGGCGGGTGTGCCGGAGCGTAACTCCCGGCAAGGCGTGACTTGACCCGACGCAGGGAGAGTTCCGCGGAGATCACCTTTAGTGTGAGGCCGTTGACAGAAGCCCCCACCCCCCAACCGTAGGAGCGCCCGTGCCACGAGCCGTCAGACGCACCTTCGTCCTCGGCACCGTCCCCGTCGCCCTCGTCGCCCTGCTCGGCGCCGCGGCACCCCCGACGGCCGGCTCGTCCGGCGCCGGCGACCCGTACTTCCCGCTCGCGGGCAACGGCGGCTACCACGTCCACCACTACGACCTGACCCTCCGTTACGACCCGGCGAGCCGCCATCTCGACGGCACGGCCGTCCTGACCGCCCGCGCCACCCAGGGCCTGAACCGCTTCAACCTCGACCTGAACGGCCTCAAGGTCACCGGGCTGAAGGTCGGCCGCGACAAGGCGGACTTCAGCCGCCACGGACAGGAACTCACCGTCACCCCGCGCAAGGCCCTGCACAAGGGACAGTGGTTCCGCGTCACCGTCACCTACGCCGGCAAACCCGCCCCCGTCACCGACCCGGACGGCTCCCTGGACGGATGGATCCCCACCGACGACGGCGCCTTCGTCGCGGGCGAGCCGCAGGGCGCGATGACCTGGTTCCCGGCGAACAACCACCCCAAGGACAAGGCGTCGTACGACTTCACGATCACCGTTCCCGACGGCCGCACCGCCGTCGCCAACGGCGTGCTGCTCGGCCGGCACAGCGCGCACGGGAAGACCACCTTCCGCTGGCGGCAGAGCGAGCCCATGGCCGCCTACCTGGCCACGGCCACGGTCGGAAAGTTCAAGGTGACGCAGTACACCACCCGCGACGGCATCCAGGTCTACAACGCCGTCGACCCGCGCGAGGCGGCCGCGGCGGACCCCGTGCTGAAGAAGCTGCCGTCCGTCCTGGAGTGGGAGAGCGGGCTCTTCGGGCCGTACCCCTTCAAGGCGGCCGGCTCGATCGTGGACCGGGCCCCGAACGTCGGCTACGCCCTGGAGACCCAGACCCGGCCGGTGTACGACCAGGCGCCCGATCTGAGCACCCTCGTGCACGAGAGCGCCCACCAGTGGTTCGGTGACTCGGTCAGCCTCACCTCCTGGAAGGACATCTGGCTCAACGAGGGCTTCGCGACGTACGCCGAGTGGCTCTACGAGGAACAGCACGGCGGCGACAGCGCGCAGAAGACCTTCGACGCGCTGTACGCGCGACCGGCGAGCGACGACCTGTGGGAGTTCCCGCCGGGCGACCCGGGCAGCGGCGCGAACATCTTCGGCACACCGGTGTACGCGCGCGGAGCCATGGCCCTGCACAAGCTCCGCACCGCCGTCGGCGACCGGACGTTCTTCCGGATCCTGCGGGCCTGGGCCGCCGAACACCGGGACGGACACGGGACGACCGCGCAGTTCGTGGCGCTCGCGGAGCGTGCGTCGGGCAAGGACCTGGACGGTCTGTTCCGGACGTGGGTGTACGGACAGGGCAAGCCGAGCGCACCGTAGCGAAGCCGAACCCTCCCCCCGACCTGACGAGTTCCAAACAAGTGTCGGCGAAGGTCGACGCATGATCATTCGCAGACCCCATGTCGCGCTGCTGACCGCCTCCCTCGTGCTCACGGGGTGCGGGGGAGGGGCCGCGGCGACCACCGGGCACGCGCCGGCCGCTCCCGAGCGCCCGCCGGTCACCACGACGATCCGGCCCGCGCCCCCGATCTCCCTGGACGTCGCCCCGCAGCAACTGCCCGGCCTGGGGCCGAAGACCTGGGCGCGGGTGCCGGACGACGCCCGGCAGGCCGTCGTCGTCACCGGACGCGGCAAGAAGTCCTCGCGGTCCACGGTCGTCCTGTACGAGCGCACCGACGCGGGATGGGAGGCCGGGGAGACCTGGGCCGCGCACAACGCGCTGCGCGGCTGGACCGACGACCATCACGCCGGCGACCTGCACTCGCCCATCGGTGTCTTCGGCCTCACCGACGCCGGCGGACTGCTCCGCGACCCCGGCACCCGCCTGCCCTACGACCGGGGCGGCGGTTTCACCGTGTCCGGCACCGGCTTCGAGGGCGAGCCCCTGGCGGGCTCCTTCGACTATGTCGTCGCGATCAACTACAACCGCAGGCCCGGCACTTCCCCCCTCGACTGGACCCGCCCCCTCGGCGCCGGCCGCGGCGGCGGCATATGGCTGCACGTCGACCACGGCGGCCCCACCCACGGCTGCGTCAGCATCGCCGAGAAACACATGAAGAAGCTCCTCCTCGCCCTGGACCCGGACCGGCATCCGGTCGTCGTCATGGGCGACGCCGACTCCCTCGCCCGCTGAGCCGCTTAGGATCCGCCACGTGTGCGCACATGTGCTGGTCGCCGAGGACGACGAGATGCAGGCCGAACTCATACGCCGCTCCCTGCTGGCGGAGGGCCACACCGCCACCGTCGTGCACGACGGCGGCGCCGCCCTCGACGCGGTGCGGCGGCTGCGGCCCGACCTGGTCGTGCTCGACCTGATGCTGCCCGTGTTCGACGGGCTCGGCGTGTGCCGGGCGCTGCGGCGCGAGGGGGACGTCCCGGTGCTCATGCTCACCGCACGCGCCTCCGAGGACGACATCCTGCTCGGCCTGGACGTCGGCGCCGACGACTACGTGACCAAGCCGTACAGCCCGCGCGAGCTGATGGCGCGGATCCGGACGGTCCTGCGACGCAGTGGACACGGGGCGGGACCCGTACGGGCCGCCGGGCTCCAGGTCGACCCCGTACGGCACGAAGTGCGCTGCGACGGTGAGGCGGTGGAGTGCACACCCGCCGAGTTCGCCATCCTGCTCGCCATGACCGCGGAGCCCGAACGGGTCTTCTCCCGGCGGCAGTTGCTGGAGTGCACCCGAGGCATCGACCGCGCGTCCACCGAGCGGGCCGTCGACGTCCACATCATGAACCTGCGCCGGAAGATCGAGGCCGACCCGCGCAGGCCGGTCCGGCTGCTGACGGTGTTCGGCGTCGGATACAAGCTCAGCGGCGGCCGATGACGAGCCGCCGCATACCCCTGCGTAAACGCCTGTCGGTCCGGCTGCTCGTCGCCTCGGTGCTGATCGCCGTGTGCTCGGTGGCGGCGACCGCGTGGCTGGCGGTGGAGACG
>JABFXD010000930.1 GCA_013361925.1 Streptomyces sp.
TGCGCTGATGATCGGCGTGGCCGTCGTCTCCCTCTTCACGGTCTTCGCGGCCTCCCTCAAGGCGACGATGGACCAGACCGTCTCCCGTTCCTTCGCCGGTGACGTGGCCATCAGCACCCCCGGTTTCGGCGCGGGCGGCAGCGGCCTGAGCCCCCGCCTCGCGGGAGCCGTGGCCCGGCTGCCCGAGGTGGACACCGCGGTCGGCCTCGGCCGCGGGGTCGCCGAGGTCGACGGCAGGGGAAGGGCGTTGACCGTCACCGACCCCCTCGCCCTGCAACGCACCTTCGACCTGGGCAGGATCAAGGGCACCCTGACCGGCCTGGGCACCGACGGCCTCGCCGTCACCGCGGGGGAGGCCGAGAAGCAGGGCCTCACGACCGGCGACACGACACGTCTCACCTTCACGGACGGCACGTCGAAGACCTTCACGGTTCGCGCCGTCTACGGCCGGTCCGAACTGGCGGGCGACTACGTCATCACCCGGGCCGCCTGGCAACCGCATCGCACCCAGGACACCGACACGCTGGTGGCGGTCGCCTTCAAGGACGGCGTGAGCACCTCCGACGGCAAGGCGGCGGTGGCGAAGGTGGCCGCGCGGTACGGCGACCCGAGCGTCCAGACCCGCGACGAGTACGCCCAGTCCTCGGCGGGAGGCATCGACATGATGCTCACCCTCGTCTACGCCCTGCTGGCCCTGGCGGTGCTGATCGCACTCCTCGGCATCGCCAACACGCTCACCCTCGCGATCCACGAGCGCACCCGCGAACTGGGCCTCCTGAGGGCGGTGGGCCAGACCCGCGCCCAACTCCGGGCGATGGTCCGCTGGGAGTCGGTCCTGGTGGCGGCCTTCGGCACGGTGGGCGGCCTGGCCCTGGGCGCCTTCCTGGGCTGGGTCCTGGTCAAGGCCTCCGACGGCGCGAGCGACACCGCGTTCGCCTTCGCCGTCCCACCGGGCCGGCTCGCCGTGGTCGCCCTGGTGGGCCTCGGCGCGGGCGCCCTGGCCGGCTGGCGGCCGGCGAGGCGGGCGGCCCGCCTGAACGTCCTGCGGGCCATCGCCACCGACTGAGGGCGCGGCCCCGGCATTTCACCGCGCATCGCAAGAGAGCAACCCACACGAAAGGCAACCCATACGAAAGGCACCCACAAGAAAGGCGTCACCGCCCGGTCAGCCGACAACGGCCGACCGGGCGGGAGCATGTGCGGCCCTGCGGCCATCGACCGAGTGTTCGAGTTCAGCGAACACCCGCTCGGTCTTCTCCCCACCGGTCCGCCGAAGCGGCTGCGAAGTACCGGCGCCCACGGCGGCGGGCGCGGACAGCGCGAACCAGACGACCTTGCCCTCGTCCCCCTCCGCCCGCACCCCCCAGCTCTCGCTGACGGCGGCCACCATCGCCAGCCCACGTCCACACGTGGCGAGCGAGTCGTCGTCCGTCATGGTGTCCACGGCCGGCAGACGCGGGTCGTGGTCGTGCACCGAGACCGTGAGCCGGTCGAGCAGCAGCTCGATCTCCACGGTGCACATCTTGTCGGGCTGCGCATGGCGGTGGACGTTGGTCAAAAGCTCGGTCACACCGAGCGCCGCCCGGTCTATGAGCGGGTCCAGATGCCAGTAGCGCAACTGCGCCGATACGATTCTGCGGACCTGGCCGATCCGCGACGGCAGGGCCTGAAGCTCTACCGTGCAATGCCTGTTTGGGTTACTGATCACGGCTGCGACTCCCCGACTGAGAGGTCCGGAAGAACACGGAGTTCGGATCGATCCAACAGGGGCCCTGCATGAAAACGGCCGCCTGCCGTCGTGCCCGGCGGGCTGGTTCGCAGCGTTATCGCCGGTAAACCCAGAGTGACGTGTGAACAGCGTGACTCAGGGGGTGAGGTACCGCAACTCGCGGTGACTCACCTCGTGCGTCCGGCAGCCTTCCGTACCGCCTCGATGAACCGGCGTGCCGCCGGCGGCCCCGGCTCGCCCGGAGCGGGGTCGTGGTCGCCGAGGGTCAGCAGGTACCGCTTGCCGTTGAGGTCCGCGAGGGCCCTGTCGTCGGCGGCGAACCAGGGCTTGGAGGCGCGCACCGCCTGCACCGGCGCGCTGTCGATCTCGCTGCCGTAGCTGGTGAGCAGTTCCAGTCTGCCGCCGCTGATCCGCACCTGACCGGCCCGGGTGAGGGAGCGCAGCCGCTTCCCGATCCGCACGCCCGTGGCCGTGAACTCCGGTTCCGCCATGCCTCCCCGCCCCCTAGTGCGCCCTCGTCGGGCCGGCTCGCGATCCTGCGTGGGTCCTGAACCGGCTGCCTGTGTGATCCAGTGTGCGCCCCCGTCGGGACCCGCGTCCCGTCCGGTGAAGTCTGCCCGCACCCGGCGTCGAGCACCAGTGCGCATGACGGGCTCGGTCCGAACGCCCGGAGCACTCGTCCGAATGCGCCCCCATGCCCCCGGGAAGCACGTCCCCAAGGGGGGTCTTTGGGGTGCTCAAAGGTGTGTTTATGCAGGTGAGAAGCGTGCGGAAGGTGCATATGATCGATGCGTCGGCAGCGCGACCCGCCGTCGGCGCCACCTCTTAGGAGACCCGCTGTGAGCACTCCCCAGCAGACCCGGACGGGCGAGACCCTCGACACCCTCGACGTCGACCGCAGCGACGCCGCGTACCGCGGCTGGCTGAAAGAGGCCGTCCGCAAGGTCCAGGCCGACGCCAACCGCTCGGCCGACACGCATCTCCTGCGCTTCCCGCTGCCGGAGCGGTGGGGCATCGACCTGTACCTGAAGGACGAGTCGACCCACCCCACCGGCAGCCTCAAGCACCGACTGGCCCGCTCCCTCTTCCTCTACGGCCTGTGCAATGGCTGGATCCGGCCGGACCGCCCGGTGATCGAGGCGTCCAGCGGCTCGACGGCGGTCTCCGAGGCCTACTTCGCCGGGCTGATCGGCGTCCCCTTCATCGCCGTCATGCCGCGCACGACGAGCGCCGAGAAGATCCGACTGATCGAGTTCCACGGCGGGCAGTGCCACTTCGTGGACGACCCACGCAAGATGTACGAGGAGTCGGCCCGCCTCGCGGTCGACACCGGCGGCCACTACATGGACCAGTTCACCTACGCGGAACGGGCCACGGACTGGCGCGGCAACAACAACATCGCCGAATCCGTCTTCCGGCAACTGGAGTTGGAGCGGTTCCCGGAGCCCGCGTGGATCGTCGCCACGGCCGGCACCGGCGGCACCTCGGCGACCATCGCCCGCTACGTCCACTACACCCAGCGGGACACCCGCATCTGTGTCGCCGACCCGGAGAACTCCTGTTTCTTCGAGGGCTGGACCACCGGCGATCCGGACGTCACCTGTGACTGCGGCTCGCGCATCGAGGGCATCGGCCGGCCGCGCATGGAACCGAGCTTCGTGCCCGGTGCCGTCGACCGGATGATGAAGGTCCCGGACGCGGCGAGCGTCGCCGCCGTACGCGCCCTGGAGCGGGCCATCGGCCGCAAGGCGGGCGGCTCGACCGGGACCGGGCTGTGGAGCGCGCTGAAGATCGTCGCCGAGATGGTGGCCGAAGGACGGCAGGGGAGCGTCGTGACCCTGCTGTGCGACCCGGGCGACCGCTACCTCGACAAGTACTACTCGGACACGTGGCTGGCCGAACAGGGCCTGGACATCACGCCGTACAGCACGGCGATCGACTCACTGCTGGAGACGGGCGTCTGGCCCTGCTGAGGCCTATTTGATCAGCCGCCGGTCCAGAGCAGCGGTCGCCTGCCGGAAGGCGCGACCCAGTCCGGGTGCCGCGAGCCTCACGGCGAAGCGGTAGGCGGCCGTGCCGTCCGTGGCGAACGTCCAGCGCACATGGGTGCCGGTGCCCGAGGGGGCGAGCCGCCACTCCTCGACGAGAGCCCGGACGCCGGGCACATTGCCGACGTCGACGCGGTAGGCGTACACCTCCGGCTCCTTGGCCGCGATGATCGTCTCCTGGAAACGGCCGCCGCCCTTGAGGTGTATCTCCCGGGTGGTGCCGTCGCCGGTGGGCTGCGCCAGGGTCACCGCGGCGAACCACTCCGTCCAGCCCGGCACGTCGTCGGCGAGCGCCCGGAAGACCTTCTCGGGAGGGGCCGACATCTCCCGGGCGAAGACCAGTCGTACGGGCGCGGTCTCGACGAACTCCAGCCCCACCTCGCGCAGTTGGTGCGCCATGGTCGACACCCTCCTCATCACGAACGGAGGCTGTTCACCGTAGCTGACGCACCATCAACTGTCTGTAGGGCCTTGAGCGCCTCAGCCCTCGCCCGCGACCACCAGCCGCCGCAGCTGCTCGGCGACCTCCTCGCGCGCCGCGGCCGGCAGCCCCGCGTCCGTCACCAGCGTGT
>JABFXD010001041.1 GCA_013361925.1 Streptomyces sp.
CCGCCGCCCGGCGCAGCGACTTGCGGGCCCGGTGCAGCCGTACGCGAGCCGTGACCTGGGCGATGCCCAGGGCGGCGGCGGTCTCGGAGACCGTCAGCTGGTCGACCACGATCAGCTCCAGAACGGCTCGCTCCCCCGCGGGGAGCCGTTCCAGCGCGGCGAGGGCGCGGCGGCCCGGGGACTCGGCGTCGAGCTTGTCCTCCAGGCGGGCGATGTCGTCCGGCTCCAGCAGCCGGCGCCCCGAGATCCGCCGGTCGCGGGCCGATTCGCGGGCCATCCTGCGGTACTCCCCCGCGACGACGTTGCGGGCGATGCCGTAGAGCCAGGCCGTCTCGCTGCCCCGGCCCGGGCGGTAGGTGTGGGCCGAGTCCAGGACCGCGAGGAAGATCTCGGCGGTCAGGTCGGCGACGGTGTGCGGGTCCGCGACACGCCGGGCCACGAATGATGTCACCGCGTCCACATGACGCCGGTAGAACTCCTCGAAGAGTTCAGGGTCCTGGACCGCCGCCTGCGGCCCGCCCCGTATCCCTTGCACGCGTACCCCCTTCATGTCGGTGGCGCTGTCACCCGTACTTGGAGCGGAGTGTGAAAGGCGTTACAGGGACTGAACTCTGCCTGGTCGGCGTCCGTGGGTACGGATGACGTCGGCCACCGCGAGAGACGGAAGAAAGCCTGCCCACAGGTCTAAACCAATTTTCCGTCGGCCCTTGTCAGCGCACCCCCTGGTCTGATGAGCTGTGGCCTGGGACACAACGGACACCCTGGGAAAGGGAGATGTCGTGAGCAACGAATCCTTGGCCAACCTGCTCAAGGAAGAGCGCAGGTTCGCGCCACCCGCCGACCTGGCGGCGAACGCCAACGTCACCGCGGAGGCGTACGAACAGGCCAAGGCTGACAGGCTCGGCTTCTGGGCCGAGCAGGCCCGCCGGCTGACCTGGGCCACGGAGCCGACCGAGACGCTGGACTGGTCGAACCCGCCGTTCGCCAAGTGGTTCAAGGACGGCGAGCTCAACGTCGCGTACAACTGCGTCGACCGGCATGTCGAGGCGGGCAACGGCGACCGGGTCGCCATCCACTTCGAGGGGGAGCCCGGCGACAGCCGCGCGATCACCTACGCCGAGCTCAAGGACGAGGTCTCCAAGGCCGCGAACGCCCTGCTGGAGCTGGGAGTTCAGAAGGGCGACCGGGTCGCGGTCTACATGCCGATGATCCCGGAGACGGCGATCGCGATGCTCGCCTGCGCCCGGATCGGCGCCGCGCACTCCGTCGTCTTCGGCGGCTTCAGCGCGGACGCCCTCGCCACCCGTATCCAGGACGCCGACGCCAAGGTCGTCATCACCTCCGACGGCGGCTACCGGCGCGGCAAGCCCTCCGCGCTCAAGCCGGCCGTCGACGAGGCCGCCGACAAGGCGGGCAATGTCGAGCACGTGCTCGTCGTACGGCGTACCGGGCAGGAAGTGGCCTGGAACGACAGCCGGGACGTGTGGTGGCACGAGGCCGTCGACCGGCAGTCCGCCGAGCACACCCCCGAGGCCTTCGAGGCCGAGCAGCCGCTCTTCATCCTCTACACGTCGGGGACGACGGGTAAGCCGAAGGGCATCCTGCACACCTCCGGCGGCTATCTCACCCAGGCCGCCTACACCCACCACGCCGTCTTCGACCTCAAGCCGGAGACGGACGTCTACTGGTGCACGGCCGACGTCGGCTGGGTCACCGGGCACTCGTACATCGTCTACGGGCCGCTCGCGAACGGCGCCACGCAGGTCATGTACGAGGGCACGCCGGACACCCCGCACCAGGGGCGCTTCTGGGAGATCGTGCAGAAGTACGGGGTCACCATCCTGTACACGGCGCCGACCGCGATCCGTACGTTCATGAAGTGGGGCGACGACATCCCCGCGAAGTTCGATCTCAGCAGCCTGCGGGTGCTGGGTTCGGTGGGCGAGCCGATCAACCCCGAGGCCTGGATCTGGTACCGCAAGCACATCGGCGCCGATCTGACCCCGATCGTGGACACCTGGTGGCAGACCGAGACCGGCGCGATGATGATCTCGCCGCTGCCCGGTGTCACCGAGACCAAGCCCGGCTCGGCCCAGACCCCGCTGCCCGGCATCTCCGCGACCGTCGTCGACGACGAGGCCAACGAGGTGCCCAACGGCGGCGGTGGCTACCTGGTCCTGACCGAGCCGTGGCCGTCGATGCTGCGCACCATCTGGGGCGACGACCAGCGGTTCCTCGACACGTACTGGTCGCGCTTCGAGGGCAAGTACTTCGCCGGTGACGGCGCGAAGAAGGACGACGACGGGGACATCTGGCTGCTCGGCCGGGTGGACGACGTGATGCTCGTGTCCGGGCACAACATCTCCACCACCGAGGTCGAGTCGGCGCTCGTCTCCCACCCGTCCGTCGCGGAGGCGGCCGTCGTCGGCGCCGCGGACGAGACCACCGGGCAGGCCATCGTCGCCTTCGTGATCCTGCGCGGCACGGCGAACGCCGAGGACGAGAACCTCATCGCCGACCTGCGCAACCACGTCGGCGCCACCCTCGGCCCGATCGCCAAGCCCAAGCGCGTCCTGCCGGTGGCCGAGCTGCCGAAGACCCGCTCCGGCAAGATCATGCGCCGGCTGCTGCGGGACGTCGCCGAGAACCGTCAGCTCGGTGACGTGACGACCCTGACCGACTCCACGGTCATGGACCTCATCCAGGCGAAGCTCCCGGCCGCGCCCAGCGAGGACTGAGCAGGTCACAGGAGGGGCGCCCGGCGTGAGAACGCGCCGGGCGCCCCTTTTAGGTAAACTAAACAAAACTAGCGTGACCCCATAGGTGTGCCGGGAAGTCTGGTCGGCGAGCAGCTCAGCCGTACCCACCGACCGGAGGTCCCCCGCATGGCAGCGCCCCGCTCCACCACCCCCCGCAAGGTCTTCGGAAGGCTCTCGCTGCCCGAACGCACCTTCGTGGCGGACGCGCTGCGCACCGAGACCGTCGGCGGTGTGCTGCTGCTCGCCGCCGCGATCGCCGCGCTGGTCTGGGCGAACGTACCCGCGCTGCACGACAGCTACGAGAGCGTCAGCCACTACCACCTGGGCCCCGAGGCCCTCGGTCTGAACCTCTCCGTCGCCCACTGGGCCGCCGACGGGCTCCTCGCGGTCTTCTTCTTCGTCGCCGGCATCGAACTCAAGCGCGAACTGGTCGCCGGTGACCTCAAGGACCCCAAGGCGGCGGCGCTGCCGGTCGTCGCGGCCCTGTGCGGCATGGCCGTACCGGCGCTCGTCTACACCCTGACCAACCTCAGCGGCGGCGGATCGCTCGACGGCTGGGCGGTCCCGACCGCCACGGACATCGCCTTCGCGCTCGCCGTGCTCGCCGTCATCGGCACCTCGCTGCCCAGCGCCCTGCGCGCCTTCCTCCTCACGCTCGCCGTCGTCGACGACCTCTTCGCGATCCTGATCATCGCGGTCTTCTTCACCGCCGAGATCGACTTCGCCGCGCTCGGCGGCGCGCTCGTCGGTCTGGCCGTCTTCTGGCTGCTGCTGCGCAAGGGTGTTCGCGGCTGGTACGTGTACGTCCCGCTCGCCCTGGTGATCTGGGGCCTGATGTACAACAGCGGCGTCCACGCCACCATCGCGGGCGTCGCGATGGGTCTGATGCTGCGCTGCACCACGCGCGAGGGCGAGCAGCACTCGCCCGGCGAGCACATCGAACATCTCGTACGACCCTTTTCGGCGGGCCTGGCCGTGCCGCTGTTCGCCCTGTTCAGCGCCGGTGTCTCGGTCTCCGGCGGCGCCCTGGGCGACGTCTTCACCAAGCCGGAGACGCTCGGCGTCGTCCTCGGGCTGGTCGTCGGCAAGGCGGTCGGCATCTTCGGCGGGACCTGGCTGACGGCACGCTTCACCCGGGCCTCCCTCAGCGACGACCTGGAGTGGGCGGACGTCTTCGCGGTGGCGACCCTCGCCGGCATCGGCTTCACCGTGTCGCTGCTCATCGGCGAGCTGGCCTTCGACGGGGACGCGGCCCTCACCGACGAGGTCAAGGCGGCCGTGCTGGCCGGCTCGCTGATCGCGGCGATCCTCGCGACCGTGCTGCTGAAGATCCGCAACGCCAAGTACCGGCGGATGGTCGAGGCCGAGGAGCGCGACGACGACCTCGACGGCATCCCCGACATCTACGAGGAGGACGACCCGGCGTACCACCTGCGGATGGCCGCGATCCACGAAGGCAAGGCCGCCGAGCACCGCCGGATCGCGGAACTCAAGGCCGCCGAACGGGCGGGGCTTGCCGAAGTGGCGGGCGGGGCAGGCGAGGAGGACGACCGTCGGGCATGATCTGACGGGACGGTACAAAAG
>JABFXD010000816.1 GCA_013361925.1 Streptomyces sp.
GGCACCGGTGTGGCGGGGGTGCTGCGCAACGGGGACGGGCCCGTCGTGCTGCTGCGGGCCGACATGGACGCGCTGCCGGTGCGGGAGGAGACGGGGCTGCCGTACGCCTCGGAGACGGACGGCGTGATGCACGCGTGCGGGCACGATCTGCACGTGACCTGGCTGGCGGGCGCGGCCCGGGCGCTGGCCGCCGGGCGGGACGCCTGGAACGGGACCCTGGTCGTCGTCGGGCAGCCCGCCGAGGAGACCGGCAGCGGGGCGGCGGCGATGGTCGCGGACGGGCTCTACGCGCGCGTGCCCCGCCCCGATGTGCTGCTCGGCCAGCACGCGGCACCGGGACCGGTGGGGCTCTATCCGCACGTCCCCGGGCTCATCCTGTCCGCCACCACCGACGTCGAGATCGTCGTGCACGGACGGGGCGGGCACGGGTCACGGCCGGAGACGACCGTCGACCCGGTGGTGACGGCCGCGTACATCGTCACGCGCCTCCAGAGCGTCGTCAGCCGGGAGATCGCCCCGCGCGAGTCGGCCGTGCTGACCGTCGGCCGCATCGAGGCGGGCAGCGCGCCGAACATCATCCCGTCCACCGCCCGGATCTCCCTCAACCTGCGCACCCAGTCCGAGGCGGTCCGGGACCGGATGCTCGCCGCGATCCGCCGTATCGCCGAGGGCGAGTGCCATGCCGCGGGCTGCCCGCGCGAGCCGGAGGTGACGCTCGGCGGCTCCTTCCCCGCGACCGTCAACGACGCCGAGGCCGACCGGCGGGTGGCCGCCGTGCACCGCGAGGTCTTCGGCGACGGCACGGTGTTCGACCCGGGCCCGGCGATGGGCAGCGAGGACTTCTCCCTGCTGGCCGCGGACGGGCAGCCGTACGCCTACTGGTTCGTGACGACGACCCCGGCCGCGACCTGGGACGCGGCGCCCGGCGGCGACGACCTGTTCGCGAAGCTCGACGCGATCCCCAGCAACCACAGCCCGCACTTCGCGCCGGACCTGTCGGTGGTGGGACCGGGGGTGCGGGCCCTCGTCGCGGGCGCCCTGGCCCACATGTGACCCCTGTGCCGTCGTTGTCCGTGGCATGACTTACTCTTCGCTCACTCGCCACACGCGACGCACAGGTCCCGCACGTGACCGGCCGCGTGCGGCCTCCACATTCGTTCCGGGGGGTTCGAAACCCAAGTGCGTATGCGCTCCCTCGCGGCCGCCACCACACTGGCGGTCCTCTTCAGCTCGGCGGCCCTCACCGCCACTCCGGCGTTCGCCGACTCCGTCAGGCCCGTCTCGGCGATCGAGGACGCGTCCGACACGGTCGTGGACGGCACCCATCAGCGGGTGTTCATCAGCGACCCGTCCACGAACCAGATCGCCGTCACCGACGGCACCGGTGCCGTCATCGGCACCCTCACCGGGCTGCCCCAGGTCCGCGACCTGACGCTCAGCCCGGACGACAGCACGCTGTACGCCGCGGTCTACGGCGCCGACAAGATCGTCGCGTTCGACACGGCGACCCTCGCGCAGACCGCCGAGTACGCGACCGGCGCCGGGACCATCCCCTCCCATGTCGCCTACGCCGACGGCAAGCTGTGGTTCGGCTACGGCGACCAGTGGGACTCCGGGCTCGGCGTGGTCGACCTGACCGCCGAGACGCCCACGGTCACCCTCGACCTCTCGGCGGGCCACGACTACGCCAGCCCGCCGGTGCTGCTCGCCGACCCGGACAACCCGGGCACCCTCGTCGCCCTCGACGCGGGCATCAGCTCCGGTCCTGTCATCGTCTACGACATCGCCTCCGGTACGCCGGTGATCCGCGTCCAGGACGACAAGGGCGGCTTCCCGCACGACGCGGCCCTCACGCCGGACGGACAGAACCTGATCACGGCCGGCAGCGGACTCGTCGAGTACCGCCTCTCCGACCTGGCCACGGTGCGCACGTTCCCGATCGCCTCCCAGCCGGAGTCGGTCAGCGTCGCGCCGGACGGCACGGTCGCCGCCACCGTCCTCGACACGGACGACGCCGGTGACACGTACGTCTTCTCCACGGACGAGAGCAAGCCGGCCAGCGTGCGCAACCTGACGAGCGAATGGATGCCGCGCGGCCACCTCACCAACTGGTCGGCGGACGGCAGCAAGCTGTTCCTCGTCACCGACACCTACTACACGCCCCAGTTCCGCGTCATCGACGAGCCCCGCAAGTACGCGGCGACGCTCAAGGTCAACGCCCCCGCCTCCGCGCCCCGGGCCAAGACCCTGACGGTGACCGGCACGCTCACCGCCAACCTGGCCCTGCCCGCCGGCACGCCGGTCACGGTCACCCGCACCGACCTGGAGTCGCCGAACGGCAAGTCCCTCGGCACCAAGACCCTCGGCACGGGCGGCAAGTTCAGCTTCACGGACGTCCCACCGGCCGGCGCCAAGGTGAAGTACACGGTGACGTACGCGGGCGACGCCACGCACACCGCGACCACCGCCACCGACACCGTGGACGTCTCGCGCGCCACCCCGACCCTGACGCTGAACAACAACGGCAAGGTCTACTCGTACGGCCAGGACGTGAAGTTCACCGCGCACCTCGGTACGACGTACAAGAACCGCACGGTGGAGATCTGGGCCAACCCGTACGGCGCGGACAAGCCCAACACGCTGGTGAAGACCGGCACCGTCAACTCCGACGGCAACCTGTCCGTGGTCGTCGACCTCAAGCGCAAGACCGAGCTGACCGCGAAGTTCGCCGGTGACGCCCGCTACGCGCCGAAGTCGACGCAGAGCACGGTCGGCGCCAAGGTGTCGATCTCCACGTCGGTCAGCGGCGCCTACAAGTCCAAGTACACCTGGAACCACACGTATTTGTTCTTCCGCCAGTCCAAGGACCCGGTCGTCACCGCGACGCTGCCGCCGTACGGGGGCCGCAAGCAGCTGCTCCAGGTGCAGTACTGGTCGGGCACCAGCTGGGTGACGACGTACCGCGAGTACTTCAAGCTCGACTCGGCCGGCAAGTCCGCCGTGCAGCTCACCGGCACCCCGCCGAAGGGCGTCCGTTTCCGGGTCCGCAACTCCTACGTCAGCGGCTCGGGCGACAGCGTCAACACCACGACGTACGGCGGCTGGAAGTACTTCACCTTCACGAGCTGAGCGTCTGCAACTGACTGAGGTGCTTGTGCACATGGTCCAGGGCGCCCTCCCGGCGTCCTGGCACCCGCGCCCTCAACTCCGCCAGCGCGGGCCCCAGTTCACGGGCCCGCGCCGGGTCGTCGATACGGCCCCACTGGTGGTGGGCGCGGTCGGCGGCGGACTCCACGGCGGGCGCGTCCGGCGCCTGTCCGGCCCCGAGCCGCGTGGTGGCCACCGTCAGCCACGCCCGGCAGCTGCGCACCGGGTCCCCGGCGAACATCGCGAGATCGGCCCGCACTTCGGTCCAGTGCAGGGCTTCCTCGGAGGCGGGTCCGTGTGCCCGTACGGCGTTCAGCTCGTGGTGCGCGGCGAGCGCGTCGGCGTCGCCGTGGCGCCGGGCGGCGACGGCGGCCGAGATCAGGGCGTGCGGGTCGCCGGCCTCGGGGCCCTGTGCGCTCAGGACGTAGCCGACGCTCTCCTGCGGGAGGCGGCTGAGCGCCTGCTGGTGCAACTGGTCCAGCGGCGGCCGGTGCCCGCTCCTCAGGATCGTCGCGACCGCCTTCATGTACGCGGGCGTGCCCAGGCTCCGCCGGGACGGCGGCGGTGCGATCCGCCCGTACACCGCGTTGTTGCGGCCGGTCTCCAGCGGGTTGGCCCGCAGCCACTCCCATGTCTCGGTGTCGGCGTGCAGATCGAGGACGAAGGCGGTCGCGCCGGCCGGGCGCAGCCGCAGCTCGTCCTTGAACCAGTGCCAGGGGAACCCGTTGTAGCGGACCGTCGCCGGGGTGGTGCGGGCGAGGGCGAGGTGCGGCAGCCGCTGTCGGCGGTCCAGTTGGAGCTGGCCGGTGACGAAGACGGTGAGCGGTCCCGGGGCGGCCGCGGCGGCGCGCAGCCGGGTCAGCACGGCCTGCGGCTCCAACGGGTCCGCGAGCTCCACCACGTTGGCGGTGTCCGCGCCGGACAGCACGGCGGGCGGCACGGCCGCGAGGACGGGCAGGACGGACGCGGCGTCCACCAGACAGCCCTTGCCCGCCGGTGCGACGGCCAGCAGCAGCACGGTTCCGGGCATCGGTCCCTCCCCATCCCCCGTCGATCACGTACGGCAGCACCGTAACCGCTGCGGCTGCAAAGGTGGGCCTCAGGACTGCGAACGTCCCTTTCGGCCGGTTCCGGTTCGGCCGGTTCCGGTTCGGACAGTTCCGGTTCGGCCGGTTCCGGTTCGGCCGGTTCCGGT
>JABFXD010001021.1 GCA_013361925.1 Streptomyces sp.
TCCTGCCGAGCCCCATCTTCGCACTTGTCGGAAGGGAACGAGACGCCGGGCCGGGGTGTGAGACGCCACACGCTCACATGTGAAGAGGGCACAAAGTGAGATGCCTGGGGCTGACGCCCTCAGGGGCGCGGGGAACTGCGCGACCGGCCACAGCCGGCCCGCAGTCGCCCGCGAACCCCGGGCACCGAGCTCTCAGGCGTCGGTCACCCCAGGTCGCCCGCAGCAGTCAGCTCCGCCAGCCGCACCAACGTACGCACAGCCGTACCCGTACCCCCCTTGGGCGTGTACCCGAACGGCCCACCCTCATTGAACGCGGGGCCCGCGATGTCGAGGTGCGCCCAGGTGATGCCCTCGCCCACGAACTCCCGCAGGAAGAGCCCGGCGACCAGACCGCCACCCATCCGCTCACCCATGTTCGCGATGTCGGCGGTCGGCGAGTCCATCCCCTTGCGCAGGTGCTCGGGCAGCGGCATCGGCCACGCCGGCTCGCCGACCTCCTCGGCCGCCTCGTGCACCGCGGAGCGGAACGCGTCGTCGTTCGCCATGATCCCGAACGTCCGGCTGCCCAGCGCCAGCATCATCGCCCCGGTCAGCGTCGCCACGTCGACGATCGCGTCCGGCTTCTCCGCCGACGCCGCCCACAGCGCGTCGGCCAGCACCAGCCGGCCCTCCGCGTCGGTGTTGAGGACCTCGACGGTCTTGCCGCTGTACATGCGCAGCACGTCACCCGGGCGCACCGCGGACCCCGACGGCATGTTCTCGGCGAGCGCCAGCCACCCGGTGACGTTCACCTCCAGGCCGAGCCGCGCGACGGCGACGATCGCGGCGAAGACCGCCGCCGCACCGCTCATGTCGCACTTCATCGTCTCGTTGTGGCCGGCCGGCTTGAGCGAGATGCCGCCCGAGTCGTAGGTGATGCCCTTGCCGACGAACGCGAGGTGCTTCTTCGCCTTGGAGGAGGTGTACGACAGCTTCACCAGCCGCGGCTTGGCCTCGGAGCCGCCGCCGACGCCGAGGATGCCGCCGTAGCCGCCCTTGACCAGCGCCTTGTCGTCGAGCACCTGCACCTTGATGCCGTGCTCCTTGCCCGCGGCCTGCGCCACGGCGGCGAAGGCCTCGGGGTAGAGGTCGTTCGGCGGGGTGTTGATCAGGTCTCGAGCGCGGTTCAGCTCCTCGGTGACCGCGAGGGCACGCTCGACGGCCGCCTTGTACGCCTTGTCGCGGGGCTTGCCGCCCAGCAGGGCGACCTCGGCGAGCGGCGCCTTGCCGTTCTTCGGGTCCTTGCCGTTCTCCTTGTACGCGTCGAAGGAGTACGCGCCGAGCAGCGCGCCCTCCGCGACCGCGCCGGCGTCGGCGGCGTCCGTCAGGGGCAGTGCGAACGCGGCCTTCTTGGCGCCGTGCAGCGTGCGGGCGGCCGCACCGGCGGCCCGGCGCAGCGCCTCGGCGTCGAAGGAGGAGTCCTTCTCGGGCTCCGCGCCGAGACCCACCGCCAGTACGAGCGGGGTCTTGAAGCCGGACGGCGCGGGCAGCTTCGTCACCTCGCCCTCGGCACCGGAGGCACCGAGGGTCTCCAGGACGCCGGCCAGCTTGCCGTCGTAGGCCTTGTCCACGGCCTCGGCGCCCGGGGCGACGACCGGGCCCTTCGCGCCCTTGGCGACACCGATCACGATCGCGTCGGCCCGCAGGCCGGGCGCCGCGGCGGTGCTGAGAGTGAGAGCAGTCACGGTGGTGAAATCTCGCTTCCGATGTGAAGTTCAGTCTGGTCGAGTCTGGGTGGGTCGACCGGGCCCGACAGCCGACCCTAGAACTGGCTGTGCGGGCGGCATCGTCCGGGGCCTTCACCCCGTCGATGAACACCCGGAACGAGCCTACGCGCGTGGCGCGCTTTCGCTCATTCCTACGGGCGTTCACCTGTGGGTGGCGTCGTGGCCACTTCTCAGCTCTCACTCCCGGTCACCTCGGTCACACTCACTGTGTTCCGGCGGGCGCTCTGCTCGCCGCTTTGCATGATTTCCACGGATCCTCCGCCGATTTCCCCCCAAAGGGGCGCCAGGGGATCTTCTGGGGGGAAGGGACACCAATGGCGCACCGTGCGCACAGATGGAAGGTCGCCGCAGCCGTCTCCACGACTGCGGGGCTGATCGCGCTGGGACTGGGGGCTCCCGGCGCCGTCGCCGCGGCGACACCACGTATCGACCTGAAGGTGCTGGTCGTGGACAACGGCGACAGCCCGGTCCAGGCCATCACCGCCCAGCTCAGGAACACCGGCATCCCGTACACCGTCGTCGACCTGAACGCCGGCGACCGCCCGGTCATCACGGCCGCGTTCCTCGCCGACACGGTCAACGGCGCGCCCCGGGCCCGGTATCAGGGCGTCGTCCTGCCCAACGAGGCCCCGTTCGGCGCGGGTTCGGCGGAGCAGACGGCGCTGGAGACGTACGAGAGGACGTACGGCATCCCGCAGGTCGACGCCTACACCTGGGCGCACCCGGAGGTGGGCCTGGACTACAGCGCGTACTCCGGCACGCTGGACGGCCGGACCGCCGACGTCACCACGGCAGGCAAGGCGGGCTGGTTCGGGTATCTCGACGGGGCTGTCGCCTTCGAGGACAACTCGGCCACCACGCAGGAGAGTTACGGCTTCGTCGCCACGCCCCGCACCGGCTTCACCAGTTACGTCGACGTCCCCGTCCCGGGCGGCACCGGCCGCGGCAGCCTGATCGGCGAGTACGCGCACGACGGGCGCCGCGAACTCGTCGTGACCTTCGCCTACAACCAGTACCAGCAGCAGTTCCGGGTGCTCGCCCGCGGCATCGTGGAGTGGCTGACCCAGGGCGTGCACCTGGGGCAGATCCGCAACTCCTTCGAGGTCCACGTCGACGACGTCTTCGCACCGGACAGCCGCTGGGACACCGCGCACAACTGCACCCCGGGCGACTTCACCTGCCCCGGCGGCGACGGCGAGGGGACCACCCCGATCCGGATGACCGCCGCCGACGCCCAGTACGCGGCGCAGTGGCAGCAGGAGCACGGCTTCAAGCTCGACATGGTCTACAACGCCGGTTCCGGCGAGGAGTGGAAGACCGAGAACGGCGGCACCGACGCCCTCGCCGCCCAACTCCTCGCGGACAAGGCCAAGTACCGCTGGATCAACCACACCTACACGCACAAGTTCCTCGGCTGCGTCCAGGACACCACCGCCGTGCCGTGGAGCTGCGCCAAGAACGCCGACGGCACGACCCAGTACCTCAGCCGCGCCGAGATCTCCGCGGAGATCGGCGACAACTACAACTGGGGTGTCGGCAAGGGCCTCCCGCTCAACCGCGCCGAACTCGTCACCGGCGAACACTCGGGTCTGCGCACCCTGCCCCAGCAGCCCGACGACAACCCCAACCTCGCCGGCGCCCTCGCCGCAGGCGGCGTCAAGTGGACCGCCTCCGACAACTCCCGTGAACCCGACCAGCGTTCGGTCGGCAGCGGCACCCTCACCGTGCCCCGCTACCCGATGAACGTGTACTACAACACGGGCACCGACGCGGAGATGGCCGACGAGTACAACTGGATCTACACCTCGGCGGCCGACGGCGGCAGCGGCCTGTGCGAGAACACCCCGACGTCCACCTGCCTGCCCGCGCCCCTCGACACGGCCACCGGCTACCGGACGTACATCGTCCCGCAGGAGGCCCGCACCGCCCTCGGGCACGCGATCTCGGGCGACCCGCGCCCGCACTACGCCCACCAGTCCAACCTGGCCGAGGACCGCACCCTCTACCCGGTCCTGAACAAGGTGCTGGCCGACTACCAGGCCCTGTTCGCCGACAACACCCCGCTGGAGAACCTCGCCCAGGCCGCCATCGGCACCGAACTCCAACGCCGCGCCGCCTGGCAGGCCGCCCTGGCCTCCGGCAAGGTCACGGCGTACCGCGTCGGCACCACGGTGACGATCACGGCCCCGAGCGGGACACAGATCCCGGTGACGGCACCGGAGGGGACGAAGAAGCAACTGCTGCTGGGGACGGCGACGTTCGGCACCGCGTACGCAGGCAGGCGCTCGGCATGGGCCACGCCTGAGCTGCTGCAATCAGCGGTCACCTTGAAACTGCCGTAAGCGGCAACGCCCTCTAGGGGCGCGGGGAACTGCGCGACCGGGCACAACGAACCCGCAGCCGAGGTCCGGTCCGCAGTTCCCCCGATCCACATCCGCATATCAGGGGGGGACCGCGCGGCAATGCGAACGGGCCGTCATGTCACCATGCTCACCGAAGGCACCTACCCACACGTCCACGGCGGCGTCAGCACCTGGTGCGACCAGCTGGTCAAGGGCATGCCGGAG
>JABFXD010000200.1 GCA_013361925.1 Streptomyces sp.
CAACCCCGCCTGGTGCCCCTGGCAGCTCCACCTCGCCCGCGCCGAGAGCCACGACACCCCCGAACGCGCGGTCACCACCGCCCTCGATGCCCTCGCCCGAGCCCGCCAGTTCGGCACCCCGTCCGCCATCGGCCAGGCGCTGCGGACGGCGGCGGAGGTCTCGTCGGGTTCGGCGCGTGTGAAGTACTTGGAGGAGGCCGTCGCCCACCTGGAATGCTCCCCGGCCGGGTACGAGCTGGCGTGCGCACTGGTGGCCCTGGGCACCGAGCTGCGGCGTACGGGACGGGCGGCGGAAGCTGCCGAGTACCTGTACCGGGGGTTGGACGCGGCAGTGCAGTGCGGCGCCGATGGGCTGGTGGAGGCGGCTCGTGACGAACTCGCCGCGGCGGGCCTGCGCCCGCGCCGGCTGCACAGCACGGAGACGGACACACTCACGTCCCGTGAGCGCACAGCGGCCAACCTGACGGTGGAAGGCCTCGGCAGGTCGGAGATCGCGAGGGAATTGCACATTGACGAGCAGACCGTCGTACGCCTGCTGTCAGCGGTCTACCGAAAGATGGGAACGGACACGACAGGGCTGCGGGAGGCGCTGAAAGGGACCTGAGGACAACGCCGCAAAAGGGGCGCGGGGAACTGCGCGACCAGCCCCCACGAACCCGCACCCCGCAACTGCCCCGGCCCACCCCGCACCAACCCGGCCCCGCCCCTTACCATTGGGCACATGTCGTTCCTCCGCCGCCGCAGCGCGACTCCCGCCGGCCCAGACTTCGACGTACTGGCCATGGACCCGGGCGACTGGCCCGGCAACCTCGGCGCCGGCCTGCTCCCCGCCCCCGACGGCACCTGCCAGGGCGTCTTCCTGCGCTACGACCTCTTCGGCGGCCGCGGCCCCGCGATGATCATCGGCAATCTCCCGGAGGGCTCCCCGGCCCGGGACCTGGCCGAGGGCGAGGTCCCCTTCGAGGTGGCCCAGCTGCTGATCGCGCTGGAGAACGACGAGGAGGTGACCGTCACCGAGACCGAGGACATGCCCGTGATGCAGGGCGACAACCTCATGATCGTGCGGCGCCTGAAGCTCTCCGAGAGCCGGATCTCCTGCGTCCAGTTCGACCGCAGCGACAACGTCCTGGTGACCATCGCCGCCTGGGACCGCCCCATCACGGACGACCTGTACGCCCTGCTGAAACCGCTCCCGGCGGAGCTGTTCCAGCAGGGCTGAACACGGCGTCCCTACCGGGACGGCCGCACGTCCACGTCGGCCGCCCGCACGAACGCGACCCGGTGGCCGTACTGGATCTCGTAGTACAGGTCCTTGCCGACGACGACCTTGTGCGAGTCCGTGGTGAAGGTGACCGCGTAGTAGTACTCCCCGGGCACCTTGTCACCGACCACGTACTTCTGCTTCTCCAGCAGGGTGTACGGCAGCGGCGACACCGCCTGCGCGGGCACTCCCGCCGGGTACGCGGAGGCCTCGGGGTAGGCGCGGCCGTACACCGGCACGGAGGTGCGGCCCGCCTTGGGCGTCACCACCAGGCCGCTGGTGCGCACCGCGGTCGGATCCTTCGCGGGGTTCTCGAACCAGGCCTTCTGGCCCAGGTACCAGATCGCCGTCCAGCGGCCCTCGCGGTCGGCGACCGCGTACTGCTGGCCGGTGGAGACCCGTGAGGAGATGTCGTTGACCCCGGTGCCCGGCGTCGTACCGAGGCCGATGTCCTTGATCAGGGGGTAGTCCGCGCCGGGCCCGGAGTACAGGCGTACCTCGCTCGACCCGTGCGCCGCGCAGGGCTCGCCCTTGGTGACGCAGCCCGTGTACTCGGGCTGGTTCGTCGCGTAGTCCGGCAGGATCGTCACCACGCCGTGGCCCCGCTTCGCGGCCTCGAAGGGGCGGCCGAGCAGCTCGAAGTAGTGCCGCCAGTCCCAGTACGGACCGGGGTCGGTGTGCATCCCGGGGACGGTGCCCGTCGTCGGGCCCGGCACGTTGTCGTGGCCCAGGACGTGCTGCCGGTCCAGCGGGATGTCGTACTTCTTCGAGAGGTACTTCACCAGCCGGGCCGACGACCGGTACATCGCCTCCGTGTACCAGGCGTCCGGGTTCGCCAGGAAGCCCTCGTGCTCCAGGCCGATCGACTTGGCGTTGACGTACCAGTTGCCCGCGTGCCAGGCCACGTCCTTGGCCTTCACATGCTGGGCGATGTGGCCGTCGGTGGAGCGCAGGGTGTAGTTCCACGACACATAGGTGGGGTCCTGGACCAGGTTGAGGACGCCGTCCCAGGCACCCTCCGTGTCGTGGATGACGAGGTACTTGATGCTCTGCGAGGCCGGGCGGTCGCCCAGGTCGTGGTTGCCGTAGTCGTTGTCGCCGAACTCCTCGTACGGCGCCGGGATCCACTCGCAGGACACCGACCTCGGGCACTCGGTGTCACCCGTGCCGAGCGTGCGCAGACCCGTCTCCGCGAGCTGCGCCGTGGCGGGGGAGAGACCGGGCCGGGCGGCCAGGGCGACCTGCTGGCCCGCGTCGGTGGTGCGTTCCTCGCCGGTGCGGATCACGTCGTACACGTCGTTCGCGTACGCCGCCGCCGTCGCGGTGTCGTCCGCGCCGGAGAAGCGGGCCACCGCCCCGTACCAGTCCGCCGGGTCGTCGCTGAGCGGCTCGCCCAGCTTCTTCTGGGCGTCGGCGAGCAGTGCGGCGCCACCGGAGACGTTCGCCGCGGGGTCGGTGCGCAGCTCCGCCGCGCTCAGGCCCGTCAGCTCCGCGGCCTTCGGCAGCGTCGTCAGCCGGGCCGGGAGCTCGGTCGGCGCCGGTGCCTGCGCCGAGGGGAACAGGGCGGCGCGGGCGCTGTCGCCGCGCGCGTCCTCCGTGCCCTCGCTGTGATGGGTGGCCCCGGCGAGCGCCGTGCGGGCGTCGGTGAGGTGCATGGGGCCGTAGCCGCCGGTCACGCTCGGCGCACCGGCGTGCGCGTCCCAACGGGACTGGAGATAGGAGACGCCGAGCAGGACGCTCTGCGGCACCTGGTACTCGGCGGCCGCCGAGGCGAACGCCAGCTGGAGGCTGTTCGCCGACGACTGCGCGTCGGCCGAGGGGGCCGCGCCGAGCAGAGGGAGCAGCAGGGCCGCCGTCGCGACGGCGGTGCGCGTGCGTCTGTGCCCGGAGGCACTGTGGGCTGGGACTCGCAAAGCAGCCTCCTGGGACGGTCGGGCGCGATGAGCCGTGCGGGGCCGGGCGTGCGTCAGTGGTACCGGCTTGCCGACGATCCGTCAATCATGCCCAGGCAAGGGCGAATTCCCTTGTCAACCAGGGGTCGCGGGAGTTTCGTGGCGGCGGCTGCCGTGCCTGCGGGGCGTCAGTGGCTTACACCAATGGACGCGCGGCTGCCGGTCCGTGGACGGACATACGAAGGTCCGCGGTGCGCCGCTGTCCCTGGCGCACCGCGGACCGGCGTCCCCGTCAGCGAGTGCCGACCGCCGCGCGTACGGCCCGTCGGGCCAGCTGGCAGTCGTCGTGCAGCCGCCTGAGCAGCAGCCGCTGTTCCTCGCCGGACGGCGCAGCACCCGGGTGGGCCGCTCCCGGTGCCGCCGGGGTCGTGTCGTGCATCGACCGCTGCACGGCCGTCTCGTAGGTACGGATCTCACGGGTCAGGACGAGCATCAGGTTCACCAGGAACGCGTCACGGGAGGCAGGGCCCGCCGACTGCGCGATCTGGCTGATCTGACGGCGCGCCACCGGGGCGTCGCCGAGCACCGCCCACAGCGTCGCCAGGTCGTAGCCCGGCAGGTACCAGCCCGCGTGCTCCCAGTCCACCAGCACTGGACCGGCCGGTGAGAGCAGGATGTTCGAGAGCAGTGCGTCGCCGTGGCAGAACTGGCCCATGCCCTGTCGGCCCGCGGAGAGCGCGATGCCGTGCAGCAGCTTCTGCAGGTCGCCCATGTCCCGGTCGGTGAGCAGCCCCAGCTCGTGGTAGCGGTTGATCCGGGCCGCGTAGTCCAGCGGGGCGTCGAACGTGCCCGCCGGCGGCCGCCAGGCGTTGAGCCGGCAGATCGCGCCGAGCGCCGCCCTGATGTCCGCCCGCGGCGGCGCCTCCGCGGGATGCCGGTGCAGGGCCGCCACCCGGCCGGGCATCCGCTCGATCACCAGGGTGCAGTTGTCCGGGTCCGCCGCGATCAGCCGGGGCACCCGCACGGGCGGGCGGTGCCGGACGAAAGAGCGGTATGCCGCTATTTCGTGGCGGATCCGCTCGGCCCACACGGGGGAGTGGTCCAGTAAACACTTCGCGACGGCCGTGCTGCGTCCGGTCGTCCCCACCAGGAGGACGGAGCGTCCGCTGCGGCGCAG
>JABFXD010000080.1 GCA_013361925.1 Streptomyces sp.
CGGCCAGCACCGGCAGGAACCACTGCACGTTGCGGCTGAACCAGGAGGCGCTGAGCGCGTACCAGAGGCCGAAGGCGACGAAGCCGAGGCCCAGGGTGACGAGGAGCCAGAGGAACTGCTGGGACAGGCTTGCCTCCTGGGAGGCCGCCCAGAAGGCCCCGGCGCCGGTCAGCGCCGCCAGGAAGACGGCGCCGCAGCCCAGCCTGACCGGCCACGGCCGGGGCGCGTTGGAGGTCAGCCAGGCGCCCACCGGCCAGGCGAGGGCGGCGGGTGGCAGAAGGGCCGTCCAACGCCACGGGGTCGCGAAGGCGCCCAGAGCGATGCCGCACGCCAGGCAGACCAGGATGACGGCGATCGTCGCCGCGGTCGTGATCGCCCGCTGCCGTGGATCCGCCGAACTGCCGCTGCCCGCGGGCCCCATCGCCACCCGCAGGTCGTGCACCTCGCGGTCGAACGGCCGGCCGCCGAGGTTGCGCGCCTCCAACTCGGCCAGCGCACGCTCGCGTTGCTCCTCGGTCTGCTCCCCGCGCAGATGCAGGGTGTGCCGTACGTCCCAGCCGCCCACGGCGATCCACAGCTCGGCGAGTCGGCGCAGGAGGGGGCCGGCGCCCTCGGGCACCTTGTGATGGACGTGGTAAGTCGTGTGCGGAACCGGCGACTTGAGCGGGACCAGCTTGGTCTCCCGCACCCACACGTCGACCTTCCGCCGGTCCGCGAGCGAGGTCAGCCGCTCGACGGCGGCCCCGCGGGCCGTCCAGCGCGAGCCGTGCACGGGTATCTCGACGACGAACGCCGTGTACCCGTCGTCGGGGGTGACCGCGTCACCGTCCCGGACCGCCCGCACCCCCCATCCCTGAGCCGCGAACAGGCCCTCGGCCAGCTCCCGTTCGTCCTGGTCGTCGCGGACCTCGACGACCAGGCGAACCCGGCGGTTGAACGGTCCAAGTGCCTCCGGTGTCACCGGTCCCCCTCCAGCGTGTCCTGATCACTCCTTAGGTACAGGCCGGACACCGGGAACACCAACTCGGGCCGCGCGGCGACCGTCAGCCGATCGGCGCGTACACCACGCCCAGCTTGTCGATCTCGTCGCCCGCGCGGCCGGTGAAGCCGACGATCTGCCAACCCGAGGGCGCGGAGAAGGTCTTCGTGTCCGAGGTCGCCGTACCGGACGACAGGGAGCGGCCCTTGTCCGTCGTGAACGCCGCCGAGAAGAGCCTGGTCCGGCCGTCCTTCTGCCCCTCGGTCAGCTTCACCGAGGTGAGGTGCTCGCCGGACGCCAGGGTCAGCGAGGTGGCCGTGCCGCCCGTACCGCCGTGGGTGAGCGCCGTACCGCCGTCGTGGGTCAGCGAGACCGCGTCCAGGCGGGAGCCGCCGCGCAGGGTGAGGGTGCGCGGGGAGACGGCGGCCGGGAGGTCGTCGGCGTCGTTGAAGGCCGTGCCGTGCGGGCCGCCGAAGAAGTCACTGGCCTTCAGGGACGAGTTGAGGGTGTAGGAGAAGTCGACCGTGTGCGGGAAGTGGTCGGAGAGATTGCCCCCGGCGGAGTCGAGGAACGACGCCCACTCGTTGTTGTACCGGGTGGCCGTCAGCGAGAACAGCTTGCTGCCCCGGTACAGGACCTTGTCCACGACCTCGCAGTCGTTGGTGGGCGCCGTCGTCGGGCACACCAGCGCGTCCGCGCCCTGCGTCGGCCGCACCCCGCCCTTCACCAGCTGCACCCACGCGTCCGTGAGACCGTTCTCGTCGGCCAGCGTGCGGATGTTGTCGCCGGAGCGCGTGTACCGGGTGTTGGTGTCACCCATGACGATCACCGCGTTGCCCGCGGAGTTCGCCTGGATGAAGTCGGAGAGCTGTTCGACGTTGGCACGCCGGGCGGCGAGCGCGTCGTCGGTGTCGTCCGCGTTGGTGTGGACGTTGTACAGGTCCACGAAGACGCCCTCGGCGAGCCGCACCCGGGCCAGCGAGAAGCCCTTCGGGGTCAGGCAGTTGGTGCCGGTGCAGTCGTTCCACTTCACCCGCTCGAAATCGTCGAAGGCGTGGTCCGAGAGGGTGTTGAGACCGTCCCCGAAGGGCACGCCGCCGCTGGTCGCGGTGCGGTACGGGTGGTTGTCGCCCGCGTACAGGGCCGCGTGGTAGTTGAAGTCCTCCTGGACGTTGACGATGTCGTAGGGCGCCAACCGTGGGGAGATCAACGGGGTGTTGGTCGCCGGGTGGCCCGAACTCAGGCCCTCGGGGAGCCCGGCGACGTTGTACGTCAGCACGTTGAAGGTGCCGGTGGTGGCCGCCGCGGCGGGCGTCGACCCGGTGGTCGCGAGACCGGTGAGGGCCAGGGCGGCGGCTGCGAGGGTGCCGAGGAGTCGTCTCATGGGCCCATGTTCATGTCAACGCGAGTGATTAAAAAGAGTAGTTGAGAAAACTGTTCAACATTCATAAGTGACGGGAGAGTGCCGACCTTCGCCGTGACTGCCGTCGGCGGACTGAGCGGGGCCGAGGTCGCTCCACCACCTGTCGCCGACATTCCGCACGGCTACTCCGGATTCCGGCAGGGCGTCGTCAACATGTCCAGGGCGCGCCACACCGCGCCGGTCCCCTCGGCGTCGAGCACGTGCTGGGTGCCGGAGCCGTCCGGGACGGACACGACGTACGACACCGGCGAGAACGACAGCGAACCCCATGACTCGCGCCGGTGCTCCAGGGCGAGGACGCGTCCGCACGGCTCGCATCTCATCCACGGCACCAGAGCGAGTCCGCCGGCCCCGGCGACCGGTTCCAGGCCCTCCACGACCCGCAGTCTGCCCTCGAATCCGGGCAGATCGACGATGTCCGTGGCCAGTTGGTCCCACACCCCCCACTGCTCGGCCATCGCCGCGAGCTCGGCCCGGGTCCGGTCGTCCACGGACAGCCCCAGCTCGAACAGCCGGTCCACCAGCCGGAACAGACCGGCCTCCTGCTCACCGATGTCCCAGCACCCCTGGACCTCGGCCATGTCCTCGGCGCCCGGCAACAGCCCGGCGAGCCGCGACCACACGACCCCCTCGGCGGCGTACGCCCGTTCCCGTTCCCCTCGTTCGCTCATCGGCCCCGACCTTATGCCGCCTCGCGGCGCGCGGGACGATTGTCGGTCCGGTCACCCCGGGGAGTGGAAGTGTGCGGCCCAGTGGGACCAGGCACCGGCCAGCCACGCCACCGTGTCGTACGGGCGTCCGGAAGCTGGGCGCATGTCCACCCTTGTCTCCTCCCTACGGGGATCTCTGCGCACGGCGCTCCTGCGGGGCGCCGCGGCGCTCGCGCTCGTCGTGGCCCTGCCCGGCAGCGCCCTCGCCGCACCCGGTGACCTGGACACCACGTTCGGCACCGGCGGCCGGGTCCCCGCCGACTCCGGCTACTGGGCGGAGGGGCAGGACCTCGCCCTCCAGGCCGACGGCGGGATCATCACCGTCGGCTCCAGCCGCCAGGCCGAGTACCTGTCCACCGACTTCTCCCTGATGCGGCACAAGGCCGACGGCAGCCTCGACACGGCCTTCGGCGACGGCGGCACCACGCTCACCGACTTCGCGGGCGGTGAGGACCGGGCCCACGGCGTGGCGCTCCAGCCCGACGGCAAGATCGTGGTGGCGGGGGAGTCCGGTCGGTCGGAGGGCGGCTGCTGCTCGTTCACGGTCGCCCGCTACACCGCCGGCGGCGCCCTGGACACCGGCTTCGGCACCGGCGGCCGGGTCGTCACCGACTTCGGCCTGCCCGGCAACGGAGGCGTCGCCCGGGCGGTCGCCGTCCAGCCCGACGGCAAGATCGTCGCCGCCGGACAGGGCGCCGCGGGGACGGGCGACCTCCGGTTCGCGGTCGCCCGGTACAACAGCGACGGCAGCCCCGACACCACGTTCGGCACCGGCGGGTCCGTCCTCACGCCCTTCCCGGGCGGCGGCTCCGGCTACGACCTCGCGCTTCAGCCCGACGGCAGGATCGTCGTCGCCGGCGACACGGGCGGACCCTCGGGCCCCAACGACTTCGCGCTGGCCCGCTACACCACCAACGGCACCCTCGACGGCACGTTCGGAGCCGGCGGCACGGTCACGACCGTCCTCAGCTCCGCGTCCGGCTTCGCCGGCGACGACTCCGCCCGCGGCGTGGCCGTACAGCCCGACGGCAAGATCGTCGCGGCCGGGTACAGCGCCTACGACTTCGCCCTCGTCCGGTACACCGCGGGCGGCGGCCTCGACCCCGCCTTCGACACCGACGGCATCGTGACCACCGACTTCAACGGCGGCGCGGACGGCGCCTTCGACCTCGCGCTCCAGACCGACGGCAGGATCGTCGCCGTCGGCCAGGCCAAC
>JABFXD010000516.1 GCA_013361925.1 Streptomyces sp.
CTTCTGGCAGGTGCTCGCGGAGGACTTCAACGGCGACGAGGTGCCGCTGGGCGCGTTCAGCGACTGCGAGCACCACGTCGACACGTCCGCGGCCTACTGCGGGGGTCTGAGCGGCGCGTACCGCGACAACTGGTGGGCGTATCCGACCGGTTGGCGCGACACCGCCAACAGCCGGGACCGGGACGTGGTCGGTGTCTACCACCCCGAGGACACCGTGAGCGTCGGCCCCGCCGCCGACGGTGACGGGCGGATGACCATCCGCATGTGGCGACCCGCCGACGGCGGTCCCGTGCACGCCGCCGCGGTGGTCCCGCGGGCCGTGATGGAGATGGCGTACGGCAAGTACAGCGCCCGCATCAAGGTGACGAAGGCGGCTCCCGGCTACAAGTCCGCCTGGCTGCACTACGGCGGCGGCTGCGAGATGGACCATCCCGAGGGCGAGTGGACCGGGTCGCTGACCGCCTTCCATCATCCCTGCGGTGGCGGAGAGCAGGGCTCCTTCCCGGGCGCTGACGACTGGACGGAGTGGCACACCGTCTCCACGGAGTGGACGCCGGGACACGTCCGCTTCTTCGTCGACGGCCGGCAGATCGGGCAGGACACCCGCGAGGTCCCCGACCAGCCCCTGTCCTGGGTGCTGCAGAACGAGAGCGCGCTCGAAGGCCCCGGGGCGGCGCCGGGCAGCAGCGCACAGCTCGACATCACCTGGGTCGCGGCGTACGCGTACGACTGGAAGGCGTAGCGGGTCACGGCAGCGGATCGAGCACCGGGTTGGTCAGGTGCTGGTAGATGATCGAGGTGCGGAAGCCGACGATCTCGCGGCGGTCGGTGAACTGGTCCAGGAGGAAGGCGTGCAGGTGGTCGATGTCCTGTGCGGTGACATGGACGAGGAAGTCGTCGCTGCCGGCCATGGTGTAGACGGAGACGACTTCCGGGAGCCGGGTCACCGACTGCTCGAACGCGGCCACGACATCGCGGCGCAGCGGCCGGATCTGCGTGGCGACCATCGCCTGGACCGGCCGGTTGAGCGCGCGCAGGGAGACCTGCGCCCGGAATCCCTCGATGACGCCGCGCCGCTGGAGCAGCCGGGTGCGCTCCAGACAGGTGGAGGGCGCGATGCCGACCTTCTCGGCGAGCGCGCGGTTGGAGAGCCGGCCGTCCACCTGCAGATGGTGCACGATCGCCGAATCAACTTCGTCCATGGCTGCCTCCACGCGTCGCATTCCGAATTTCCTTCGGCCGAAGGCCCGTTGGGCCGTGCACAACCCTAGCTTCGGCTCCATGAGCCAAGCATTCACCCATGAAGAGGTCGTCGTCCGCCGTGGTGCCCGGTCCGGGCTGCCGATCATCGTCGCCGTCCACTCGCGGACGCTGGGACCGGCCGTCGGCGGGTGCCGGATGCGCCGTTACGACACCTGGCGGGACGGACTCGCCGACGCCCTGCGGCTGTCGGAGGCGATGACCTACAAGGCGGCTGTGGCCGGCCTGGACTTCGGCGGCGGCAAGAGCGTGATCGCCCTCGGCCGGGACACCGACCTCACCCCGGACCTGCGCGAGGCCGCGCTCGAAGACCTCGGTGAACTGGTCGCCTCCTGGCAGGGGTCGTACCGGACCGGCCCCGACATCGGCACCGGGCCACGGGACATGATGGTCCTGAAGCGGTTCACGCCGTACGCGTACTGCGCGCCCGAGGAGCACGGCGGGACCGGCGACTCCGGCGCCCCCACCGCCACCGGGGTACTGGCCGCCCTGCACGCCGGTGCCCGGCATGTCTTCGGCGACGCCTCCTGCGCCGGCCGCACGGTGGTCGTCAGCGGCTTCGGATCGGTCGGGGGCGGCGTCGCGGCCGGGCTGGCCGCCGAGGGGGCTCGGGTGCTGGTGTCGGACGTGGCGCCGGCCCGCAAGGACGCCGCGCTGGCCGCCGGGTTCGGCTGGGTCGAGCCCGACGAGGCGCTGTCCGTACCGGCCGACATCCTCGTGCCGGCCGCCGTGGGCGGGGTCCTGAGCGAGGAGAGCGTGCCCCGGCTCGCCGCGCCCCTGGTCGTCGGCCCCGCGAACAACCAGCTCACCGAGGAGTCCGTCGCCGACGCCCTCGCCCGGCACGGTGTCGTCTGGATCCCGGACTACGTCGCGAGCGCGGGCGGCATCGTCTACACGCTCGCCCGGGAATCGGACCGCTGCGGCCACGAGGCCGCGTACCGGCGCGTGGAGGGGATCGGCGACACCGTCAGCCACGTCCTCGAACTGGCCCGCTCGACGGGCGTGACCCCGCTGCGGGCCGCCCGGGAGCTCGCCGAGGCCCGCCTGACGAAGACGGGTGCGGCGAACTCCCCGTCCTCTTCGGGGCGTTGACCGGGGAGGCCGGGGAGGTCACGCGACGGTCACCGGATGCCGGACCACGGCGTCGAAGAGATAGCCCTGGGTGTTCGCCGCGGCCGTCTCCGGCTGGGTGCGGCCCGCGCTGTCCGTGGCGCGGGCGAGCAGGCTGTACGAGCCCGGCGCCGGCGGACGCCAGTCGGTGGACCAGCGGACCCAGCCGTCGCGGTGGGCGGTGTCGTGCAGCCGCGCCCGCCGCCACCGCGTCCCGCCGTCCGTGCTGACGTCGACCCGGACGATGCCGCCGGCCCCGGACCAGGAGCGGCCCGTGAGCCGGTGCTCCTGCCCGGCGGCGAGTCCGGCGCCCCAGGCGAGTTCCCAGGCGCTCTTGACGGCCTGCCGGGTCAGCGGGGCGCTGCCGCCCGGCGGGTAGGCGTCGCCGAACAGCCGGTAGAAGTCGGTGTTCCAGGGCGAGTACAGCGGCTGCGCCGACACCTCGATGTCGCCGACCCACTTGATCGAGGCGATCCCGATCCAGGAGGGCACCAGGACCCGTACGGGATGGCCGTGGTCGTACGGCAGTGGCTCGCCGTTCATCTCGTACGCCAGCAGCACGTCGTCCAGCGCCTTGGACAGCGGCAGGGGGCGGCGGACCCGGCCGAGGTTGGTGCCGTCGGCGGTCACGTAGTCGGCGTCCAGGCCACGCGGCAGCACGTCGACGGCGGCGCGGCTGAGGCCCGCGCGGTGGAGTACGTCGGCGAGGCGCGCGCCACGCCATCTGGCGGTGCCGATCGCGCCCAGGGTCCAGGCGGTACCGGTGACGGTCTGGCCCTGCTGGGTGGTGAAGAGGCTGCGCCCGTTGCCCGCGCACTCCACGAACGCCGTGCGGGTGACGGCGGGCAGCCGCTTCAGGTCGTCGAGGGTGAACTCCACGCCTCGGCCGTGCGCCAGTCCGTCGCCGTGCACGGTCAGGGTCCAGTCGGCGGCGTCGAGGACCGGGGTGGAGGTGTGGTTGCGGACGAAGAAGCGCTCGACGGGCGTGTGATAGCCGGTGTCCGCCAGCGCGGCGAACCGGGTCTCCGCGTTGGTGCCGCGCACGGTGAACCAGTCGTCCGGCAGCGGTTTGACGATCCCCGGTGAAGTCGCCGCCGCGGCAGGGGTGTCGAGCCCGGCGGGGATGGCGAGGGCACCGCCGGCCGCGGCGAGCAGCCGCAGCATGTCCCGCCGCGAGACCCCGTCCGCGCGGGCCTCGCCGGCCAGCCACTGCCGGAGTCTGCGACGGTCGTAGGCGGATTCGGGTGTGCGCATGGAGGTGTGCCCTTTCACGGGAACGGCCAGGACGGAAGCAGGAGCGCGACAGAAGACAAGGCGTGACGAAATGCCAACCGGCCTGTTCGGCCCGGTCGTTACGCGGGGAGGATCAACAACAGCCGAGCGAGAGAAGCGCGCGGGACCGCTGAACGGCGGGGCGGCGTCGGCTGAGGATCATGCGAGCCATCGTACGAGGAAACAGGCGGCCTCGTCCCGGACTTCGGCTCGGCTCCGGCTCCGGTGTCTTCCTCTTCAGTCCTCTTCAGTCCTCCTGGTCGTCCGGCGACGGCAGCCGGTCCTCACGTACGACGTGCATGGCCGCCTCCTCGGCGCCCGCCGCGCCGCCGTCGATGCCCTCGTCCTCGGCGACCAGTTCCTTGGTGGTGTCCTCGCGCACGCCCTCGTCCGGCGCCAGCAGCCGGCCGGCGCGGTCTTCCCCGGCCTCCGGGTCGAGCGGTTCGCCCTCGCCTTCCGGTACGTCGCCGATCCCGTCCCCGGCCGGTGCCGTCACGTCGGGGACCTCCTGGCGCAGCCGGTCGTCCAGGGACTCCCCCTCCCGCTGCTCGGCCGCCGTGGTGCCCGGCTTCGTCACTCCGAGCGGCTTCTCAGGCGGCGAGTAGCCCTCGTCCAGCATGTCGTCGTAGGTGCGCTCGTCCACCGCGTCCTGGAGATCCAGCGCGGCGGCGTCCGCCTGT
>JABFXD010000075.1 GCA_013361925.1 Streptomyces sp.
GAGTGCCAGGTGTGCTCGATGACGCGGACCGCGGAGAGCTGGGCCGGGGTGGGGTCCGCCAGGCCCATCGCGTCCAGGATGATCACCGTGGTCTGCCGGGAGACCTGGTCGACCTCGGGGGAGACGCTGCGGTCGGCGAAGGTGAGCGCGCGGACCATCGCGTCGGCGAGGTGCGGCTCACGCTGCAACGCCCGGAACGCACGCATCAAGGTCTCCGCGACTCGCTCCGCCGCCGTGTCCCCCTGCGGGGGCTTCTTCCGCAGCGTGCCGTGCATGTGCTCCAGCTGGTCCTGCATGGTCGCGACCAGCAGATGCACCTTGGACGGGAAGTACCGGTACAGCGTGCCGAGCGCCACCTGGGAGGACTCCGCGACCTCCCGCATCTGCACGGCGTCGAAGCCGCCCCGGCTCGCCAGCTGGGCGCTCGCGTGCAGGATGCGGCGCCGCCGGGCCTCCTGCCGCTCGGTGAGCGGCGGCGAGTCGGTCCGCGCGGTACCGGCCTCCACCTTGACCGGCTTGGCCGGTTTGACCGGCGGCTTGGCTTGCGCAGGCATGGGTCGGGTCCCGTTCCGTGACAGTCGGTGAGGGCGAATGATCGCACAGCATGACAGGGGCCTCGGCCGTGGCGCGAATCACCTGATCCACTGCTCACACCGCCCCTACCTGCCGGTAGATTCAGAGCCTCTTGAACGATCAAGTCTGAAACTTGTTCTAGATTAGCGTCCCGGCGTAACCTCGCGGGAAATAGCAGGGAGAAGGGGGCCCGGAGTGACCGCTGAGGCCAGTCAGGCGGGGTCCCAGGCGGGCCCGGCCGCGGACGGCGAGCGACCGCTCAACATCGCACTCCTCACCTATAAGGGGAACCCGTTCTGCGGCGGCCAGGGCGTCTACGTCCGCCACCTCTCCCGCGAACTGGCCCGCCTCGGCCACCGCGTCGAGGTCATCGGCTCCCAGCCGTACCCGGTCCTCGACGAGGGACTGGAGGACCGGCTGTCGCTCACCGAGCTCGCGAGCCTCGACCTCTACCGCTCCCCGGACCCCTTCCGCACCCCCAAGCGCGACGAGTACCGCGACTGGATCGACGCGCTCGAAGTCGGCACGATGTGGACCGGCGGCTTCCCCGAGCCCCTCACCTTCTCGCTCCGCGCCCGCCGCCATCTGCGCGCCCGGCGCGGCGAGTTCGACGTCGTCCACGACAACCAGACGCTCGGATACGGCTTGTTGGGCGACGTCGGCGCACCCCTGGTCACCACCATCCACCACCCCATCACCGTGGACCGGCAGTTGGAGCTGGACGCGGCCGAGGGCTGGCAGCGCCGCTATTCGGTGCGCCGCTGGTACGCCTTCACCCGGATGCAGAAGCGGGTCGCCCGCCGGCTGCCCTCCGTCCTGACGGTCTCCGGCACCTCCCGCCAGGAGATCGTCGACCATCTCGGCGTCCGCGACGACCGCATCCACGTCGTCCACATCGGCGCCGACACCGACCTGTTCAAGCCGGATGCGTCCGTACGCCGTATCCCCGGCCGGATCGTCACCACCTCCAGCGCCGACGTCCCGCTCAAGGGCCTCGTCTACCTCGTCGAGGCCCTCGCCAAGGTCCGCGTCGAGCACCCCGACGCCCACCTCGTCGTCGTCGGCAAGCGCGCCGAGGACGGACCCGTCGCCCAGGCCATCGAGCGGTACGGCCTCGAAGGCGCCGTCGACTTCGTCAAGGGCATCTCCGACGCCGAACTCGTCGACCTGGTCCGCTCGGCGGAGATCGCCTGCGTCCCCTCCCTCTACGAGGGCTTCTCCCTCCCGGCGGCGGAGGCCATGGCCACGGGCACGCCGCTGCTGGCCACCACCGGCGGAGCGATCCCCGAGGTCGCCGGGCCGGACGGGGAGACGAGCCTTGCGGTACCGCCCGGCGACGCGGGCGCGCTGGCCGCCGGTCTGGGCCGACTGCTGAGCGACCCGGCCCTGAGGGCTCGCCTCGGCTCGGCGGGCCGTGAGCGAGTACTGGCCCGCTTCACCTGGGCCAGAGCCGCAGAGGGCACGGTGGCCAGGTACCGCGAGGCCCTCGCCCGCTCCGCGGTCACGAATCCCGGCCGCCCCGCGGCCTTCCCGGGTGTCGAGTCCGCGACCCCCACCAGTGACACCGGTGTCTATTCCGAAAGCAGGGCCACGTGCTGACCGTCGACTTCTCCCGGTTCCCGCTCGCCCCGGGCGACCGAGTCCTGGACCTCGGCTGCGGAGCCGGCCGGCACGCCTTCGAGTGCTACCGGCGAGGCGCCCAGGTCGTGGCCCTGGACCAGAACGCCGAGGAGATCCGCGAGGTCGCGAAGTGGTTCGCGGCGATGAAGGAGGCGGGCGAGGCCCCCGAGGGCGCCACCGCGACGGCCATGGAGGGCGACGCGCTCGCGCTCCCCTTCCCGGACGAGTCCTTCGACGTCGTGATCATCTCCGAGGTCATGGAGCACATCCCCGACGACAAGGGCGTCCTCGCCGAGATGGTCCGGGTGCTCAAGCCCGGCGGCCGGATCGCCATCACCGTCCCGCGCTACGGCCCCGAGAAGGTCTGCTGGGCGCTCTCCGACGCCTACCACGAGGTCGAGGGCGGCCACATCCGCATCTACAAGGCGGACGAGTTGCTGGAGAAGATCCGCGAGGCGGGCCTGAAGCCGTACGGCACCCACCACGCGCACGCGCTGCACTCGCCGTACTGGTGGCTGAAGTGCGCGTTCGGCGTCGACAACGACAAGGCGCTGCCGGTGAAGGCGTACCACAAGCTCCTGGTCTGGGACATCATGAAGAAGCCGCTCGCGACCCGGGTCGCCGAGCAGGCCCTCAACCCCCTGATCGGCAAGAGCTTCGTGGCGTACGCGACCAAGCCGCACCTGCCGCGGGTGGACGCCAAGTGACCACTCCCCGGACAGAACACCTCGTCCTGCCCGGGGTGCTGACCGCCGAGCAGGCCGCCGCGACCGTCGCCGGCATCCTCGCCGTACAGCGCGAGGACGGCGCGATCCCGTGGTTCCGCGGCCATCACCTCGATCCCTGGGACCACACCGAGGCCGCGATGGCCCTGGACGCGGCGGGTGAACACGAGGCGGCGGGGCGGGCGTACGACTGGCTGGCCCGGCACCAGAACGAGGACGGCTCCTGGTACGCCGCGTACCAGGACGGCGCCTTCGACGACGTCACCGACCGGGGCCGCGAGACCAACTTCGTCGCCTACATAGCGGTCGGCGTCTGGCACCACTATCTCTCCACCGGCGACGACACCTTCCTGGACCGCATGTGGCCCACGGTCCACGCGGCGATGGAGTACGTCCTGCGGCTCCAGCAGCCCGGCGGCCAGATCGGCTGGAAGGGCGAAGAGGACGGCAGCTTCACGACGGACGCGCTCCTGACCGGCTCCTCCTCCATCCATCACGCCCTGCGGTGCGCCCTGGCGATCGCCGAGCAACGCGAAGAGCCGCAGCCGGACTGGGAGTTGGCGCTGGGGGGACTCCGGCACGCCATCCGTCGCCACCCCGAGCGGTTCCTGGACAAGGACCGCTACTCGATGGACTGGTACTACCCCGTCCTGGGCGGCGCGTTGACGGACGCGGAGGCCAAGTCCCGTATGGACAAGGACTGGGACCGCTTCGTCGTCCCCGGCCTCGGCGTGCGCTGCGTCGTCCCCAACCCGTGGGTGACGGGCGGCGAGTCGGCCGAACTCGCCCTGGCCCTCTGGGCGATGGGCGAGTCCGACCGGGCGCTGGAGATCCTCCAGTCCATCCAGCACCTGCGCGACACGGAGTCGGGCCTGTACTGGACGGGCTATGTCTTCGACGACGACGCGATCTGGCCGAGGGAACTCACGACCTGGACGGCCGGGTCGCTGCTGCTCGCCGTCGCCGCGCTGGGCGGGGACGAGGCCACGTGCCAGGTGTTCGGCGGGGAGCAGTTGCCGAGGGGCCTGGACCCGGACTGCTGCGACTGAGCACAGCAGCCCGTACGGGTCAGTGGCGGTGGACGCGGTTCGCGATGGCGTGCCCGACGAACAGGTACACCACAGCGGCGAGACCATAACCCGCCACGACCCGGGCCCACGCCTCGTCGAACGTGAACAGGTCGTGGCTCCAGCCCGCCAGCCACAACGCCGCGTCATGGATGAACTGCACGAAGTCGTTCGCGCGGTTCGCGTCCAGCAGGTACATCAGAATCCAGAGGCCCAGGATGAGGGCCATGATGTCGGCGACGATCGCTATGACCGTGCCGGCCGAGTTGGCACCGCGATATCGAGGGGACATGACTCTCGGGTTGCCGCTCAATCCCGTATGAAACC
>JABFXD010000705.1 GCA_013361925.1 Streptomyces sp.
GAGGCGGGAGGTGAGGGGGCCGTCGGGGCCGAGGAGGCCGCCGGTGGCGACGATCCGTTCGTCCGGTCGCGGCCGCAACGCCCGTACGGTGTCGGCGAGATGGGCCGCAGCCTTGTCGAGAAGCGTCAGCGCGACGACGTCCTTCTCCCGCGCCGCCTCGGCCACCAGCGGGGCGAACCGGGCGAGCCGGATGGGGGGTTCGGCCATGACGGCGGGGAGCAGGTGCATACGGTAGGCCTCGCGCCCGGCTCGGCTCCAGGTGTCATCCGGCAGGCACTCGCCCGGCAGCCCCAGTGCCAGCCCGACCCTGTGCGCGAGCAGCGTCGCCGGGCCCCGGCCGTCCGCCATGCGCAACGCGGCCCGTACCGCGCCGCGTCCGATCCAGAAGCCGCTGCCCTCGTCGCCGAGGAGCCAGCCGTCGCCGTCGACGGTGGTCGTGGCACGGCGGCCGGTGACGCGCATCGCGACCGCGCCGGTGCCGGCGACCAGGGCGAGGCCGTCGGCCGGGGTGCCGGGGGCGGAGGCGAAGGCGGCCTCGATGTCGCTCCAGACGCCGAGGTGCCCGGCCGGGATGCCGAGGCGATCCAGTGCGGCGGTGAGAGCGGTGCGGGCACGGCGGGAGCCTGGGTCGTCGGGTGAGGTGGAGGTGGCGCCCGCGAAGCCGCCGGCGACCGCGACGACCCTGCCGCGGGCGGACGCGGGCACAGCGGCGGACAGCGCCTCGACGAGGTGCTCGACGAGCTGCGCCGACGGCACGGTCAGGGCGTTGCCCGGGCCACCGGCGCCCTCGCCCAGCATCCGCGCGGCCTGTTCCGTGGAGGCAGGCGCGAGCAGCGCACGGGTGCGGGTGCCGCCGGCGTCGAGGCCGACGACCAGCCCCTCGTCCCGAACGTCCGATGCCATGTCTTGGTTCAAATCATTACCCATCGCCGACTATGGTGATTGATACATTCGCGCAGGACAAGGCCCCGGCCCGAGGAGGATCCCATCCGTACGCTCCGCTTCGGCGTCAACTACACGCCCCGCCACGGCTGGTTCCACTCGTGGTACGACTTCGATCCGGGCCGCGCCCGCGAGGACCTGGCGCAGATAGCCGGCCTCGGGCTCGACCACGTCCGGGTCTTCCATCTGTGGCCGCTGCTCCAGCCCAACCGCACCCACATCCGCACCTCGGCCGTCGACCAGCTCGTCCAACTCGTCGACCTGGCCGGCGAGGCCGGGCTCGACGTACTGGTGGACGGCGTGCAGGGCCATCTGTCGAGCTTCGACTTCTACCCGGAGTGGACCCGCAGCTGGCACCACCGCAACGTCTTCACCGACCCGGACGCCCTCACGGCCCAGGCGGACCTGCTGCGCACCCTCGGCCGCGCCCTCACCGGCCGCCCCCACCTCATCGGCCTCCAGCTCGGCAACGAGCTCAACAACCTGGTCGAGCACAACCCGGTGACACCGGCCGAGGTCGACCACTACCTGGACACGCTCCTCGCCGCCGCCCGCGACGGACTCGGCGCGCACGGACTGGTCACCCACTCCGCCTACGACGCCGCCTGGTACGGCGACGACCACCCCTTCACCCCCGAGGCCTCGGCCCGCAAGGGCGATCTGACCACCGTCCACCCCTGGGTGTTCTCCGGCGACTGCGCCCGCCGCTACGGCCCGCGCTCCCCGCAGGTGCGTCATCTCGCCGAGTACGGCACCGAGTTGGCGAAGGCCTACGCCACCGACCCGGCCCGCCCGGTGTGGGTCCAGGAGACGGGCGCGCCCGAACCGCACATCCCGGCGGCCGACGCCCCGGAGTTCGCGCGGGCGACCGTGCGCAACGCGGCCGAGTGCGCGGGGCTGTGGGGCGTGACCTGGTGGTGCTCCCACGACGTGGACCGCGCGCTCGCGGACTTCCCCGAACTCGAGTACACGCTGGGCCTGTTCGACGCGACCGGCCGCCCGAAGCCGATCGCCGAGGCTCTGGCGGAGGCGGTCGCCGAGCCGCACACCGTCCAACCCCGTGACACCGCGCTGGTGTTGGACTGCACGCCGGGGACCCGGTCGGTGTCCGGGCCGGGCGGGGAGTACTTCGAGGCGTGGATGCGGATGCGGGCGGAGGACGGGGTACGTCCGGCGGTCGTACTGGCCGAACGGGCCGAGGACGAAGGGTACTTGGCCGCGCGGGGCATCAAGGAGGTCGTACGGCTGTCCTGATCGGTCAGGAGCCGGTGAGCGCCTCCGCGACCGCCCTCAGGTTCACCCGGCCCCGCCCGTACGAGCAGAGGTCGCCGCCCTCCGGCAGCCCGGTGTCGACACGGATCGCGTCGGGGCGCCGGGCCAGGAGGGTGTCGCGGAGCCGGGCCTGCCAGGGGTGCAGGCCCGCGTCGCAGGTGGCGAGGACGAGGGGCCGGTCACCGCCCAGGATGCCGTCGGCCAGGGCGGCGGGGTCGGCCGGTTCGCCGGTGACGGCCGTACCGGCGGCCGTGGGGTCGAGGTCGAGGACCGGCGTCAGCAGGTCCTCGCCGCCCCAGTTCAGGGCGGGGTGCGGCGGCGGGAACAGGTCGACGACATGGGCGCCGCGGACGGCGGACGGCACACCCCGGCCGCCCACGGACCGCCGTACGGCACGGCGTGCGGCGTCCAGGCCGGCCGCCGCGTCCCAGGGGGCGACCGCACCGGCCGGGGTGGCGTACCGGTCGGCGAGCCGCCGCACCCGCTCGGCCGCCTCCCGCACCCGGTCCTCGGGCAGCACCCCGGAGCGCAGCGCGTCGAGGACCGCGTCCCGGCAGGCCAGGGTCACCTCCAGATCCGGTACGGCGACGATGACCTGGTCCGCTCCGGCGGCGAGCGCGATCCGCGCCCCGGCCGCCTCGCCGTACTGGTCGGCGATCGCCTTCATCTCCAACGCGTCGCTGACCAGGACGCCGTCGAAGCCGAGGTCGTGCCGGAGCAGGTCGCCGAGGATGCGACGGCTGAGGGTGGCGGGGCGGTTGGCGTCCAGGGCGGGGTAGACGACGTGCGCGCTCATCAGCATGGGCACGCCCGCGGCGACGGCGGCGCGGAACGGTTCGAGGTCGACGAGGAGTTCGTCGTACGGCCGCGGGTCGACGGCCATGCCGTGGTGGCTGTCGGTCTCGGTGCCGCCGTGGCCGGGGAAGTGCTTGGCGCAGGAGGCGATGCCGCGCCCCTCGGTGGCGGTGATCCAGGCGCGCAGATGCCGGGCGGCGAGCTCGGGGGCGGCGCCGAAGGAGCGGGTGCGCACGATCGGGTTGTCCGGACGGTGCTGGAGGTCGGCGACGGGGGCGTACGAGGCGGTGATGCCCAGGGTCGTCAGGTGGCCGGCGAGGGCGTCGGCGCAGCGGGCGGTGAGGTTGGGGTCGTCGGCGACGCCGAGGGCGTAGGAGCCGGGGACCTCGGGCGCGCCCGCCGCCACCAGGTGTCCGATGCCGCCGCCCTCGTTGTCGATGGCGACCAGCAGATCGGGCCGGATCGCCCGCAGCGCGTCGGTGAGCTCACGGACCTGTTCCGCGTCGCGCACGTTGCGGGTGAACAGGATGACCCCGCCGAGACCCCGGTCTATCAGCCGTTTGAGGGTGTCGGGGAAGGTCGTGGTGCCGTCGAACCCGGCGACGAGACAGCGGTGGGCCGCCTCGTCCAGGTCGGACGGGAGGAGGGGGCCTTCGGGCGTGTGCGCTGCGTGGGTCACCTTCGCGATTCTTCTGGTTGGTTCAGCCGGAAGTCAACATGGGTATGGATTGTTTGATTCATCGGTGCTTCACCGTGACCGCCCTCGGTCATTCGGCTCTCGGACACCCGTACGTCACGCGACCGGGGCATGTTTCGCTCGTCCCCGTACCGCACCTGTGTGTCCGCTCCCCCGCTCCACCCCGCTCCCTTCCCCCCGCCTCCTCCCCGCCCGTTCCCCCGCGGGCGCGACGCGGAAGGACGACGTGTGCCGTGACCCTGCTCCCGCTCGAAGAGCTGCCCCGCCCGCTGCCCACCGCCGCCCCCAGACCCGTTCCCGCCCGCCTCCTTCGCACCGCGCTCAGCCTGCTGCCGCTGCTGGTGATCGGCGCCTGGGCCGTGATCGACTGGCGTTCCCTGTCCGACGGCACCGCCAGGCTGGCCTCGGCCGACCCCTGGTGGCTGCTGGCCGGGGTCGCCTTCACCCTCCTCACCTGGGTGTCCGCCGCCTGCGTACGGCAGGGCGCCCTGCCGGAACGGCTGCCGCCCGGGCTGCTGCTGGCGTCCCAGTTCGCCGCCGGCGCCGCCAACCACGTCCTCCCGGCGAGCATCGGCGCCCACGCGGTCACCCTGCGCTT
>JABFXD010000545.1 GCA_013361925.1 Streptomyces sp.
GCCGAGGCGGCCTGGTCCGGGTACGAGGGGCAGCACGCCGCGCCGCAGGTGCTGACCCGCGCCAAGCTCAAGGTGGCGGACGACGGCACGGTGACCGTCCCGCTGCGCGGCCTGCACAAGATGTCGGCGTACCGGATCGTCCTGACCCCCGCCGGCTCGGGCACCCCCTCCCCCGCCGCCGTCCCGTGGTCGGCGTCGTACGAGGCCGAGGACGCGGCGATCACCGCAGGGCAGATCTACACGCAGGGCACGGTGAGCAACGCCAACGGCTACGCGGCCTCCGGCACCAAGGACGTCGGCTCCCTCAACCAGCCTTCCAGCAAGGTGGACTTCACGGTGTCGGTCCCGGAGGACGGCACGTACAACCTGGCGATCCTCTACGGCAACCAGTCCGGCGGTCCGGCCACCCAACAGCTGTCGGTCGACGGCGCCGACCCGGTCACGGTCTCGTACCCCTCCACGGAGAACTGGACCTACCGCGCCAGGAACGACGTCGGCATCCGGCTCACGGCAGGCTCCCACGTGCTGACCCTGGCCAAGGGCGACGCCGAGGTCACACTCGACCGCATCGACCTCACGGCCCGTACCGGCGAGGCCTCCGCGTCGTACGAGGCCACCCTCGCCGACATCATCGGCAGGCCGTCGTACGACTACTCCTCGTCGTCCGGCGTCGGCACGGGCGCTCTCGTGCTGCGCACCGGCGACAAGGCGGTCTTCGACGTCTACGCCCCGCGCGACGGCTACTTCACGGTCCGCTCGCGTGCCTCCGCGCCCGTGAAGGTGCGGCTGCACGGGGAGACGGTGACGGCCGCGCCGGGAGAGCCCCTACGGCTGTACCTGGTGGCCGGGAACAACCGTGTCGCGCTGAGCGCGAAGCACGCCTCCGTCCGTTCCCTCGACGTCTCGGGCGACGGCTCGACCGCCGGCACGCTCGCCTACGAGGCCTCTTCGGCCACCCTGTCGGGCGGCGCCGAACTCGTCGACTCCGCGCACGCCTCCGGCGGCTCCTACATCGGCTCGCTCGGCAACAGCCCTGACAGCACCGCCGAGTTCACGGTGAACGCGCCACGGTCCGGCCGCTATCTCCTCGTCGTGCGGTACGCGCACAACGAGCGGCGCGACAACGGGCACGCGTACAACACGGACATCATGTCCCGTACGGCGGACATCACCGTGGACTCCGGCGCCCCGACCCGGGCCACCTTCAAGAACACCTGGAGCTGGGACGACTACTGGACGCTCGGCGTCCCGGTCGAGCTGAAGAAGGGCGCCAACACGGTGACGTTCGGCAACCCGACCGGTTGGGCGCCGAACATCGACCGGATCGAACTGGGGCGTGTGGCAGGAGAGTTCCGGCACTGATCGCGGCACGCCATGTCACCGGGCCCGTGCGACCTCAGGGCCCGGTGACACGTGCGTCACAGGGGCGGCTCCCGGTCAACTCTCCGTGCGACGCACCTCGGGCAGCCCGGGGCCGGTGCAGCGTACGTCCGTCGTCGGGAGCGTTCCGTCGACGAGGTAGGCGGCGGCCGTCCGGTCCACGCAGGTGTTGCCGCGGCTGGCGAAGACGCCGTGCGAGTAGTCGTGGTCGAGGGTGATCAGCCGGGAGCCGGGCAGGAGGTGGCGCAGCTGGTGGGCTCCCTCGATGGGGGTGACGGGGTCGTGCGCGGAGGCCACCAGGAGGAGGGGCGGAGCGTCGGGGCTGCCGAGCCGGGTGCGGTGGACCGGGCGGTGGGACCAGTAGGCGCAGGTGGAGGCCTCCATGCCGGTCAGGACGGGCTGGGAGTCGAGGGTCCGGGTGCGGCGGATGTCGGCGAGGATGCGGCGCGGGGCGGGGCCGGGGGCGTCGGCGCATTTGGTGACGCGGTTGGCGGATTCGTAGGTGCGTGAGTCGGGGCTGTCGAAGGCGGTGGCGGGGCGGAGGGCGGCTACGGTGCCGTCTCGCAGGTAGGCGCGGAGGCCGTCGGCGAGTCCCGTCCAGCGTTCGGTGCGGCCCAGGGCGCGGTAGACGGCACGGTCGAACTCCGCGGGGCCGAAGCCGGCGACCGGACGGGCGGTGAGGCCGTCGCGGGCGCGCAGATACGCCCGGCGGACGGCGTGTGCGCTGTCGCCGAGGGCGAAGCGGTCCGCGTGTGCTGCGGTCCAGGCGAAGAAAGTGTCGCGCTGTCGCAGCAGCGCCCGGCTCTGGACGACGTCGAAGTCGTACCAGTCCCAGGGGCCGACGACGCTGTCGAGGACCATCCGGCCGGTGCGCTGCGGGAAGCGGGCGGCGTAGGCGGCGCCGAGATAGGTGCCGTAGGAGACGCCGAGGAAGTTGGTCCGCGGTTCCCCGAGCGCGGCCCGTATCGCGTCCATGTCCCGCGCGATCTGCTCCGTCGAGAAGTACGGCAGCACGTCGGCCTCGCGCGCCGCGCAGTCGTCGGCCATGCGGCGCAGGGACGCGAGATGGGCCTGTTCCGCGGTGGACCCGACGGGGACGGGGTCGGCGCCGGGGCTGTCGAAGAGGCCGCCCATCGGGCCGCAGTCCACCGGTGCGCTCTGTCCGACGCCGCGCGGGTCGAAGCCGATGACGTCGTACGCACGCCGCACGTTCTCGGGGAGTCTGGCGCGCTTGGTGACCGCGTACGGCAGTCCGGAGCCGCCCGGGCCGCCGGGGTTGACCAGCAGGGCGCCGCGGTGTTCGGCCGGGGTGCCGGAGGCGGGGACGCGGGAGACCGCCACGTCGATGCGTCGGCCGTCCGGGCGCGCCCAGTCCAGCGGGACGCTGAGCCGGGCGCACTCGACACGGTCGGGGGCGGAGGGCTGCGGGACCGTGTCGGGACAGGCGCCGAAGTGCAGGGCGGGCGCGGGTGAAGGTGTGGCGCGGGCCTGGGCGGGGGCGGCGGGCAGGGTGGCGGCCGCGGCGGTGAGTACGCACAGGAGAGCGGTACGACGTGACAAGGATCGCTCCGGACAGTAGGCGGTGAGGGAGGGCACGGCGGTAAGGGGCAGCGGTAAGGGAAGGCAGTAAGGGACTGGTAAATGAAAATGATTATCGATAGCTTGTCTGGGCGCAAGGTCCGGCCCCTCCCGCCCGAGGGCTTCTCCGGGCTGCCCTGAATCCTGAACTCACTGCACGAAAAGGGGAGTTGTGGCTCATCTGCTGATGGTCGAGAGCTGGGTCGGGTCGATGAGCAGACTGCTGCCGAGGGCCATCCGGGAGGGTGGGCACGAGTTCACGTTCCTCACCCGCGATCTGCACCACTACCTGCGCTCGGCACCCGAGGGCACCGCTCACCCGCTGCTCGGCGCACGCCATGTCATCACTGCCGACACGAACGACCTGGACACCCTGCTGCCCGAGATCGAGCGGCTGCACGCGGTGCTGCGCTTCGACGGTGTGCTCACCTCCTGCGACTACTACCTGCCGGCGGTGGCGCGGATCGCCGGACGGCTTGGTCTGCCGGGCCCCGGCCCGGAGGCGGTCGAGAACGCCTGCCGCAAGGACGCCACCCGCCGGGTCCTCGCCGACGCGGGGGTACCCGGACCGCGTTACGCCGTGCACGAGGAGTGGGCCGATCTCGCCCGCGCGGCACGGGAGATCGGCTATCCGCTGGTGGTCAAGCCCGTCGACCTGTGCGCGGGCATGTATGTGCGCCGCGTGGACGACGAGGAGCAACTCGCCACGGCCGTGCGCGCTTTGTCGGACTTCCCGGTCAACGCCCGCGGCCAGCGCCGGGATCCCGCGGTCCAGCTGGAGGAGCTGCTGGACGGCCCCGAGGTGAGCGTCGAGACCGTGTCGTACGCCGGGGCGGTGCACGTGGTGGGCGTGACCGACAAGAGCATCGGCGGGGCACCCGCGTTCATCGAGACTGGGCACATGTTCCCGGCCGCCCTGTCGGCCGCCGACACCGAGGCCGCCGAGCACACCGCCCGCACCGCGCTCAAGGCCCTCGGCCTCACCGACGGGGTCGTGGCGCACACCGAGATCAAGCTGACCTCCGCCGGTCCGCGCGTGGTCGAGGTCAATCCCCGCCCGGCCGGGAACCGCATCACCGAACTGGTCCGCCATGTCACCGGCATCGACCTGGCCGCGGCCTTCGTGGACGTCTCCCTCGGCCACCAACCCGACCTGCGGCGCGGCGACACCGGGCTGCGCAGCGCGGCCGTCGGCTTCCTGGTACCGGAGGCCGCGGGCACACTCGAAGCCCTCGGCGGCGATGAACTCCGCTATAGGCCAGGCGTGTTGGAGCTACAGCTCGCCGAGCCGGGCCGACCGGTCACCGCGGCGGGCAGCAACAACGAGTACCTCGGACACGTCATGGCGGCCGACGCCACCGGGCTCGGCGCCCGGGAACGGGTCGAGGCGCTGCTCGGCGAGCTGCGGTCCGGGCTGGTGATCCGATGACCACCGTCACGGGCACCCTGAGCCTCGACGCCCTCCTCACCCGGGTCCGCGCCGGTGAGCTGGGCCCGGATCCGGCCGCACAGCGCGTCACCGTGGCCTTCACCACGCGACAGGCCGTACGGCACGACGGACGCGGCACCGGCTATCGCAACGAGGTGTTGAGCCTGCGACTGGGCGAAGCCGTCGGCTCCTGCGCGGTGGAGCCCGGCGCCCTGCCCGACGAGACCGTGGAGGAGTGCGTGGGCGCCGACGTGGCCCGGCTGCTGGAGCATCCGTCGCTTCCGGTGCGCGTGGCCGCGCTGGACGCCTATCTGATGCACGTCACCCCGCACACGCCGGAGCACGGAGCGCGTCCCGTCGCCCTGCCCGCCGGTACCTCGCTCGAGAAGTCCCGCGCCCGGGCGGCGGCCGTGGTCGGTCTGCTCGATCCGCCTGCGGGCGCCACCGTTCTGGTGGTGGGTGTCGTCAACTCCCTTCTGGAGGCGTTGCGTTCACGGGGGCTCCGTTACGTTCCCTGTGACCTCAAGGGTGGGCTGACCGAGTGGGGCGAGGCGGTCGCGGCCGACGCGCTCGCCGAGGCGGGCCGCTGCGACGCGCTGCTGGTGTCGGGGATGACCCTCGGCAACGGCACCTTCGAACCGCTGCGGGAACACGCGCGGACGTACGGCAAGCAGCTGGTCGCGTTCGCGCAGACCGGCAGTGCCGTGCTGCCGCGCTTCCTCGGCCACGGGGTGAGCGCGGTGTGCGCCGAGCCGTACCCCTTCTTCTGGCTCGACGGCGGCCCGGGTGCCGTCCACCGCTACGGCGGCGGGCCGGGCGCCGCCTCTCGCGGCGACCTTCCGGGGGGCGGACGATGACCACCACCGCCGTCCTCCCCGTCGCCCGCCCGGAACTGCTCGGCCTCCTCGGCCGCACTCCCCTGCTCCGCGTCACCGCCGAACTGCCCGGCCCGCACCCCGGCTTCTGGGCCAAGCTCGAAGGGCTCGCGGCGGGCGGCATGAAGGCACGGGCCGCCGTGTCGATGCTGCTGGGCGCCCGAAAGCGCGGCCAACTGCTGCCCGGCGCTCCGGTGGTGGAGTCGACGTCGGGGACGCTCGGCATCGGGCTCGCCTTCGCGGGCCAGGCCCTCGGCCACCCCGTCGTGCTGGTCGGTGACAGTGAACTGGAGCCCTCCATGCGGCAGTTGCTGCGCGCTCATGGGGTACGGCTGGAGATCGTCGACCGTCCGGCCCCCGTGGGCGGCTGGCAGGCCGCACGGCTGGATCGGCTGCGGGAGCTGCTGGCGGTGCTGCCCGGCGCGTACTGGCCGGACCAGTACAACAACCCCGACAACACTGCCGGTTACGCCTCGCTGGCCGCCGAACTCGTCGACCGTCTCGACCATCTGGACATCCTGGTGTGCAGCGTCGGCACGGGCGGCCACAGCGCCGGCCTCATCGGCCCGCTGCGCCGACGCTGGCCCGCGCTGCGGCTGATCGGCGTCGACTCGACCGGGTCCACCATCTTCGGCCAGCCCGCCCGGCCCCGGCTGATGCGCGGGCTCGGCAGCAGCATCCACCCGCGCAACGTCGCCTACGACGCCTTCGACGAGGTCCACTGGGTCGGCCCCGCCGAGGCCGTGGACAGCTGCCGTCGCCTCGCCCTGGGCAGCTTCGTCAGCGGCGGCTGGAGCACCGGCGCCGCCGCCCGCGTCGCGGCCTGGGCCGCCCGCGTCCATCCCGGCGCGGTCGTCGCCACCGTCTTTCCCGACGGCCCGCACCGCTACCTCGGCACCGTCTACGACGACGACTTCGCCGCCGCCCACGGCCTCGACCCGGCCACGGCCGCCACCCGCCCCGTCGAGATCCCGCACCCCCGCGCCGCCGAGGCCACCGGCTGGGTGCGCTGCACCCGCGTCGCCGATCCCCTGCTCCTGGAAAGGACCCCGTGAAGGCCGGCCTGCGCACCGTACGCCTCGCCCTCGCCGAGCCGCTGCGCATCTCCCGCTCCACCATGTCCGCCCGCGACGCCGTGTGGCTGACCGTCGAGCACGACGGTGCCACCGGCCACGGCGAGGCCGTCACCAGCGTCTACTACGGCCTCGACACCGACACCCTCGTACGGCTGCTCGCCGCCGCCGGTACGGCCCTCGCGCGCTTCCCCGACCCGGAAAGCGCCCTGTACGCAGCCGAGTTGACGCCCGAGGACACGCCCCCGGCCGTGACCGCCGCCGTCGAGGCGGCCCTGTTCGACCTCGTCGGCAAGCGGGCCGGGGTCCCCGTCCACCGGCTGCTCGGCAGGGAGGAACCGCCGGTCGCCGCCACCGCCCGCACCATCGGCATCACCTCGCCGGCCGACGCGGCGGCGCAGGCGCGACGGCTCACGGCGAGCGGCTTCGAGGTCCTCAAGGTCAAGGCGGGAACCGTCGACCCGGAGGACGACGTGGAGCGCGTCCGCGTCATCCGCGACGTCGCTCCCGGCGCCCGACTGCTTCTCGACCCCAACGGCGCCTGGACGCCGGCCCAGGCCGAGGCGCTGCTCCCCCGGTTCGCCGAGCTCGGTGTCGAGGCCGTCGAGCAGCCGCTCGCGCCCGGCACCCCGGAGGCACTGGGCGCGCTCGCGGAACGCTCACCGGTGCCGGTCATCGCCGACGAGGACGCGGTGGACCTGGAGGACGTACGCCGCCTCACCGGACGCGTCCAGGGCGTCAACGTCAAGCTCGCCAAGTGCGGCGGCATACGCGCGGCGCTGCGGATCGCCGCGTCGCTCGACGGCAGCGGCACGGAGCTGATGCTGGGCTGTCTCACCGCGAGCAGCCTCGGGCTCGCGCCCGCCGTGCACCTGGCCGACCGCGCCCGCTGGACCGACCTCGACGGACATCTGCTGCTCGCCCACGACCCGTGGACCGGCATCGGCGGCACGAACGGCGTCGTACGCGCAAACGACCTGCCGGGACTGGGAGTTGTGGAGGTGGGGGCCCATGAGGACGTGGCGTGAGATGCGCGGCTTTCCGCTCGCCGTCCAGCTCCTGCTGGTCAACCAGCTCGGCGTCAACACCGGCTTCTATCTCCTCATCCCCTACCTCGCCACCCATCTGACCGACAACCTGGGCATGTCGGCGGCCGTCGTCGGCATCGTCCTCGGGGTGCGCAACCTCAGCCAGCAGGGCCTGTTCATCATCGGCGGCTCGGCCTCCGACCGGCTCGGCGCGCGCGGCGTCATCATCGCCGGATGCGCGCTGCGGACCGTGGGGTTCGCGCTGTTCGCGCTCGGCGACGACCTGGCCGTAATGCTCGGCGCGTCCGTGCTCAGCGGGCTCGCCGGGGCGTTGTTCAACCCGGCCGTGCGCACCTACATCGCCCAGGAGGCGGACGAGCGCAAGGCGGAGGCGTTCGCCCTGTTCAACGTGTTCGCCACGACCGGCGCCCTGATCGGCCCGCTGCTGGGCAGCGCGCTGCTGCTCGTCGACTTCCGTACGTCCGCGCTCACCGCGGCCGGGATCTTCGCCGTCCTCACCGTCGCCCAGGCCCTGGTCCTGCCCGCCCGCACGGTGGAACCCGGACAGGGCACGGTGCTCGGGGACTGGCGCGAGGTGCTCGGCAACCGGGCCTTCCTCGCCTTCGCGCTCGCCATGGTCGGCATGTTCACCCTGGAGAACCAGCTGTATCTGCTGCTGCCCGACGGCGCACGGCGGGCCACCGGCTGGGACGGTGCCGCGGGGCTCGTCTTCCTGGTCGGCACGCTCACCAACCTGGCGCTGCAACTGCGGATCACGCGGGCCCTCAAGGCGCGGGGTGACAGGGCGCGTTGGATCGCCACGGGCCTCGGGCTGATGGCGGTGGCGTTCGTGCCGCCCGCTCTGGTCGTGGGTTCCTCCGGCCATCCCTTGCTGCGCGCGCTGCCCGTCCTGGCCGGCGCTCTGCTGCTCTACCTCGGCGTGATGGTCGCCCAGCCGTTCGTCATGGAGCTGATCCCCGGGTTCGGCCGCAGCGAGCTGACCGGGACCTACTTCGGCATCTTCTATGTGGTGTCCGGCATCGCCGCCGCCGTGGGCAACGCCGTCGTCGGCTGGGCCATGGACGCCGGGGAGCGCGGCGACGCCGGCTGGCTGCCGTGGGCCTGCTGCGCCCTCTTCGGGCTGGCGTCGGCGCTGGGCGTGGCCTGGCTGCACCGGGCGGGCTCGCTCCCGACGCCGCGGAAGCCCGCCGTACCCGTACCGGCGACGGCTTGAGGAGGCACCCCGGATGGCTCTTCCGCGCAATCTCCTCACCGACAACCCCGAGCTGTACGAGGCCCGCTTCCCCGACCCCGACCGGCTGGCCGGGCGCTGGACGGAGGACTGTCTGCGCCGGTACGGGGCCGGGCCCCGCGTCCTCGACATGGGCTGCGGCACCGGCCGCGACGCCGCCCATCTGGCCGGCGTGGGCCGCACGGTCACGGGCGCCGACGTGTCCGAGGCGATGCTCGCCCACGCCCGCGTCCACCATCCCGGGCCCGTGTACGTCCACGCCGACCTGCACGGGTTCGACGTGGGGGTGTTCGACGCCGTCGTGTGCCTGGACAGCGCGCTGCTGTACTGCCACACCAACGCCCAGCTGGACGCGTTCCTGACGTCCTGCCGTCGTGCCCTGTCGCCCGGCGGGCTGCTGGTCGCGGAGATGCGCAACGGCGCGTACTTCCTCGGCCGTACCGATCTCCTGGACACGCCCACCGTCAGCTCCTTCACCTGGCGGGGCACCGTCCACCGCTCCACGACCACACTCACCGTGGACCGCACGGCCCAACTCCTGCGCCGCACTCGTGTATGGACCTCTAACGACGGCTCGGCGCCCGTCGAGCAACGCTCCGCGTGGCGGCTGCTGTTCCCGCTGGAACTACGGCGGTTGCTGACCTCGCACGGCTTCGAGGTGCTCGAACTCCACGACGGCCCCGGCCCGCGCACCGAACCACCGTGGCGGGAGGGCCGGTTGCCCGCCGGCACGACGGACGCGGACCGGCTGCATGTCGTCGCCCGCCTCAACTCCCCTGTCTGACCTCACACTTCAAGGACATCCATGTACGACGAACGTCATCCCGGCCTGCGCCGACGCGGTTTCCTCGCAGCCACGTCACTGGGCGCGCTGACCCTCGCCGGGTGCGCCGGCACCGACGAGGGCGAACCGAAGAGCGGCGGTGCTCCGAGGAGCGGCGGGCGGCTGCGGGCCGCGTTCGCGGGGGGGCGGCGCGAGCGAGACCCTCGATCCGCACCTGGCCAACCTCTTCGCCGACGCGGCCCGCGCCAAGGCCCTGTACGACAAGCTCGCCGACTACGGCGCCGACCTGTCCGCCCAGCCCCGGCTCGCCGAGACGTGGGAGGCGAACAAGACCTTGGACCGCTGGCAGGTGACGTTGCGTCAGGCCACGTTCCACGACGGCCGGCCGGTCACCGCCGCCGACGTCCTGTACAGCTACCGCCGTATCGCCGACCCGGACCAGGCGTTTCGCGCCAAGGCCTCCCTGGAGCCCATCGACCTCGACGCCAGCCGGGCGACCGGGCAGCGGTCGATCGAGTTCGTGCTCAAGCGGCCCACTGCCGAATTCCCCAACGTGCTCGCCGCGTTCGGGGCGTACATCGTCCCGGACAAGGCAACCGAATTCGACAGGAAGCCCATCGGCTCCGGCCCCTTCCGGTTCGTCTCCTTCGCCCCCGGCCGCTCGGTCGTCGTCCGCCGGTACGACGACTACTGGGAGGGCGCCCCGCACCTGGACGAGGTCGAGTTCGTGGTCGCCAACGAGGAGTCGGCCCGCGTCAACGCGCTCCTCGGCGGACAGATCGAGTACGCGCACGAGTTGAACCCCACCACGGCCCGCGCCCATGAAGGCAAGGGGCAGATCGAGATCGTGCGGCTGCGCAACAGCGCCATGCAGGCGTTCTGCATGAAGACGGACCGGCCGCCCTTCGACGACGCGCGGGTACGGCAGGCGTTCTTCCTCCTCGCCGACCGGCGCGAACTCGTCGACGGGGCCCTGTCCGGAGCGGGGGTGGTCGGCAACGACCTGTTCGGCAAGGGGTACGAGTACTACGACGACTCGCTGCCTCAACGCGAACAGGACCTCGACAGGGCCCGCGCCCTGCTCAAGCAGGCCGGCGCCGAGAACCTCAAGGTCACCCTGGACACCTCGGCCGTCGCCGCCGGGTTCACCGAGGCCGCGAGCATCTTCCGCGACCAGGCCGCCAAGGCCGGAGTCACCGTGGACGTGAAGATGGGCAGCAAGGACTCCTACTGGGCCGACATCCTCAACAGCGGCACCCTGTGCTGCTACCGCTCGGGCGCCCTGCCCATCGAGGCCCACATCTCCCAGCGGCTGCTGACCGACTCCACCACCAACGCCACCAAGTGGCGGCACAAGGACTTCGACGCGCTCTACGAGCAGGCCCAGTCCACCCGCGACGCGACCGCGCGGGCCGCCGTCTACGACCGGATGCAGCGCCGTCTGTACTCCGAGGGCGGGTTCCTGATCTGGGGGTTCGCCGACTGGATCCTCGGAACGGCCCGCAATGTACGGGGCGTTGAGGCCAAGGCCCCCGCCAACACTCTCGACTGGGCCCGGTTCGACAAGGTCTGGCTGGCGTGAGCGGACTGCGTTCCTTCGTCGTCCGGCGGCTGCTTCTCGGTGCCGTGCAGACCGTGGCCGTGGTGCTGCTGGTCTTCGCGCTCACCGAGGCACTGCCGGGCGACGCGGCGGTCGCCCTGGCCGGTGACCAGCCCGACCCGGCCCGGATCGCCGCGATCCGCGAGGCCATGCGGCTCGACGAGCCCGCCCACGAGCGGCTGGCCGACTGGGCGACGGGGCTGCTCCACGGCGACCTCGGCACCTCGCTGGTCTCCGGCCGCCCGGTCGGCCGGTACATCGCCGAGGGGTTCGGGCCCACCCTCCTGCTGGCCACGCTCACTCTGGTGCTGCTGATCCCGCTCGGCTTCGGCCTCGGGGTGCTCGCCGCCCGCCATGAAGGGCGCCTGGCCGACCGGTTGATCAGTTCGGTGACGCTCGCCGTCTACGCGATACCCGAGTTCGCCCTCGGGGTGCTCCTGGTGACCGTCCTGGCACTCCAGTTGGCCTGGCTGCCCCCGACCGCCGTGGGCTACGGCACCGACCTGCTCGGCCATCCCGCCGCGCTCGTCCTGCCGGTGCTGGTGCTGCTGTCGCGTCCGGTGTGCTCGCTGTCCCGGCTGGTGCGGGCGGGCATGATCGACGCGCTGGCCTCGCCGTACGTGGCCCAGGCCCGCCGCTACGGCATCTCCGGCACCCGCATCCGCTACACCCACGCCCTGCCCAACGCACTCACCCCCGCCGTACAGCAACTCGCCCGTACCGTGGACTGGTTGCTGTGCGGCGTCATCGTCGTGGAGGCGCTGTACGTGATCCCGGGGCTCGGCACCGTACTGCTCGACGCCGTCGCCGAACGCGACCTGCCGGTGGTCCAGGGGCTCGCCGTCGTGTTCGGCGCGCTGACCGTCGTACTCAATCTCGGCGCGGACCTCGTGGCCCACCGGCTCGCTCCCCGGGCGGGGGTGGCCGCGTGAGCACGTGGCGTACGGGGCGCTTCGCGTTCGGGGTCGCGGTCGTCGCCGTACCGCTGGTGATCGCCTTACTGGGGCCGGTGTTCGCGGGTGAACCGGGGCCGCGGGCAGCGTCGTTCACCCTCGGCGGGGGTCACTGGCTCGGCACCGACTTCGTGGGCCGGGACGTGTGGCGGCAGGTACTGCACGGGGGCCGTCCTGTGGTGCTGACCGCGCTGGCCGCCACGACGCTGTCGTATCTCGTCGCGCTCCCGGTCGGTCTGCTCGGCGCGCTCACCCATCGGCGCTGGCTGGAGGAGCTGGTGATGCGTCCCCTGGACGTACTGCTCGCCGTGCCCTCGCTGCTGCTGATCCTGTTGGCGGCGACCGTGTTCGCGCCGGGCGCGGTCGGGCTCGCCCTGCTGGTCGCTCTGGTCAATGTGCCCGATGCGGCCCGTCTCGTCCGGGCCGCCGCCGCGGAGGCCGCCGCCCGGCCCGCCGTCGAGGCGCTGCGGATGCAGGGCGAGACCTGGTGGCGGACGGCCGTCGGCTATGTCGGACGGTCCATGCTGCGCACCCTGGCGGCCGACGCCGGGACACGGCTGACGGGCGTGCTGTATCTGGTCGCGACGGCGGCGTTCCTCGGTGTGGGGGTGGCTCCGGACGCCGCTGACTGGGCGGTCATGGTCGACCGCAACCGTACGGGCCTGTTCGTCCAGCCGTGGGCCGTCGTCGTACCCGCCCTGTTGATCGTCGCCCTGACGACCGGCACCAACCTCCTTTTCGACGCCGCGCTCGGGGGCGACCGGGGCCGCGGCCCAAGCATGAGGTCGATCAGATGAACGAGACCGACGAGCCCTTGGCCGAGCTGAGGGAGCTGCGCGTCGAGGTCGACGGCCGGGCGATCGTCGACGGGGTGACGCTCCGGGCTCTGCCCGGCAAGGTCGTCGCCCTCGTCGGGGCGTCCGGCAGCGGCAAGACCACCACCGGGCTGGCCCTGCTCGGCGAGTTCCCGCGAGGCGCCCGCGTCACCGGTGAGGTGCGTCGCGGGGCCGATGGTCCGGTGGGTTACGTCCCCCAGCATCCCGCGGCCGTTCTCAACCCCGCCCGCCGGGTCTCCGCGCTCCTCACGGACATCGCCCGCCCGCAGGTGAGGCACCTGCCGCGCGCACAGCGCCGGGCGGCGGCCCGCGATCGCGTCCGCCGCGCCCTCGTCGATGCCCAACTGCCTGATGGGGTCGCCTTGTTGAGGCGCTACCCGCACCAGCTCTCCGGTGGCCAGCAGCAGCGCGTCGTCCTCGCCCAGGCTCTGCTGCTGGGTGCCCGGATCGTCGTCGCCGACGAGCCCACCACCGGGCAGGACGCGCTCACCAAGAGCCGTGTAGTCGAGCAGCTGGCCGCCGTCGCCGCAGGCGGCATCGCGGTCGTACTGCTCAGCCATGACCTGGACGTCGTACGGACCCTCGCCGACGAGGTGATCGTCATGCGAGCGGGGCGCGTCGTCGAGTCGGGTGCGCCGGAACGCGTCTGGCTCGCGCCCCGACATCCCTGGACGCGTGAACTCCTCGCCGCACAGACGGAGTTCAGGGCACCCGACGACACATCCGGGCGGCCCGTCCTGGAGGTCCACGGCCTCACCGCCCGCCATCGGGACGCCGAGGTGCTGCAGATGCCCCGACTCGACCTGCGCACAGGCGAATGCCTGGCCGTCATCGGCCGTTCCGGCAGCGGTAAGACCACCCTCGCCCGCTGCCTGGCCGGGCTCCACCGCGACCACGACGGCGAGATCCTCCTGGAGGGCACCCCCTTGCCGCGCAGCCTGCGTGCTCGCAGCCGCGCGCAACTGGCGGCCGTGCAGTACGTCTTCCAGGACCCGCGCGCGGCCTTCGACGAACACCGTCCGGTCCTGCACCAGGTCGCGCGCACCGCGGTCCGACTGCGCGGCAGCGACCCCGCCGCCGCGGAACAGGAGGCGCTGACCACGCTGGCCGCACTCGGTCTGGACGAGGAACTCGCCCGTCGGCACCCCGGGCCGCTCTCCGGCGGCGAACTCCAGCGGGCCGCCCTCGCCCGCGCCCTGCTGGCCCGCCCCCGCGTGCTCGTCTGCGACGAGATCACCTCCGGCCTCGACAGCGTCACCCGCCGCGGCATCCTCGACCTCCTCACCGCCCTGCTGCACGACCGCGACGACCTGTCGCTCGTCCTGATCACCCACGACCTCGACACCGCCGCCCTGGCCCACCGCATCGCCGTCCTGGACGCCGGCGCACTCGTCGAACAGGGCCCGGCCCGGCGCGTCCTCACCACGCCGCGCCATCCGTTCACGAGGTCCCTCATGGAGATGGCGGGAGCTCGCACGGGTGGTGACCGAGGACGGGCTCGTCGGACACGGTGAGAACCAACGGCGCCTTCGGGCAGCGAGGAGCTGAGCCGCCCGGCCGCGACCGCACAGGGTCTATGACGCGGGGTCGACCGGGGGCAGTACCGACCGGACCTCCTCCAGGAGCCTCGGATAGTCCTCGCCGTAGGTGACCACGCCCGCGAACACCGCGTCGAGTGCGGCCCGGAGCGGGTCCGCCTCCCCGGCTCCGGTCACCGCGGGAAGCGCCATGTGCGGCTGGGAGATCCGCCGGGACGGCTCCGGGGCGCCGAAGGTGACGGCCATGGTCGCCGATCCGGCCGATGGCCGACGTATGGACGTCTGTTTGGCGACGGCGGTCGCGGGGCCGACCACCTGCGCCGACCAGGTCTGCACCCCCGGTCGCTCCGTGGGCGGCTGGAACGGGGGCCGCTCGGGCGGGACGGCCTCACCCACCGTCCCGTCCGGGGCGTGCGGGTCGTCGGCCAGGGTCCGCCACATGCGGTCCCAGTCGTCGAAGGGCGGCGGTAGCGGGCGCCCTTCCGCCAGAGCGGCCAGACCGTCGGCCACCCAGCCGAGGGCGGTGAGGCCGGACAGTTCGCACGCCCGCCGAGCCGCCAACACCGCGACCGCGCGCTGGACTTCAGGACCGGCGGCGTCGATCGCATGGACCAGGGACGGGTCGAAGCGCACCAGACCCGAGACGTTCCCCCGGACCGCGCGCAGCGCATCGCTCGGCAACTGCCCGCCCCACTCCCAGCGTTCATAAGCCAGCCGGTGCTCCCGCTCGGCCCGCTCCTTCTCCAGTCGCTCGCGGCGTTCGGCCTCGGCGCGCTCGGCGGGGGTGGGCGCCGGCGGCTGCTCACGCGCGAAGGCGTGCCAGTAGGCGGCGATCTTGGACGTCTGCTTGAGGATGCGGTCGGGCTCCGGCGGGGCGGGCCAGAACTGCAGCAGATAGCAGTCGAGTCGCGGCTCGGAGTCCAGCCGGGTGTCCTTCCTGTTCGCCTCGTCCATGCCCTTCGCGCAGTAGCGCACCCGGTAGTCGATCTCCTCCAGGTCCAGCTCCCACATGTCCTCGCCCGCCCACTGCACCAGTTGGCTCTCCGCCGAAGCCGGCCGGAAGGACACCTCCACCACGTCCTCCCACTGCGGGTCCAGCGGCGGCGGCTCCTCGTGGACCTCGACGGTGAAGCCGACATCGCCCGTGTGCAGCCCGGTCGTCAGCCACAGCGACCCCGGGGTCGCGGCGCCGCACAGTCCGCCGCTCTGTCCGGCGAACGCCTCGTCGAGATCCGGGCCGACGGTGTCCGGGTCGCTCTCGACATAGATCTGACCGTAGTGAACGAACACTTCGCCCTCGACCGGCCTGCGCATCGCTACCTCCCGCGTGATGTGCCCACCACCCTACGGACGGCCACTGACAATGCCGTCAGCTCAACGCGCCTCGGCCCTGGTCAGCCGGTTGTGAAGGTAGACGAGCAGCGGACGGGTCTGGGCGGCGACGTCGAGGCCCAGCCGGACGCTCCAGTAGCGGCCGTGGTCGCTGGTCTGCGCCACGACGATCCGGCGCGACCCGGAACCGGCGTTCGGCGAGCCGTGCGCCATGTGGGACCACGCTTCCCGGATCTGGGCCTCCAGAAAGGCCCGGTCGCCCGACGCGTCGGTGAGCAGTACGAAACGATGGACGGGTACGCGGTCGATGACCCGCTGCAGTTCGAACCGGGTGCCCTCGTTCTCCCGCCGGTAGCCCGACAGATCGATGACGACCAGGTCCACGTGGGTCAGCAGCGTGTCCACCGCCGACTTCCAGAAGCCGCCGTGACACAGCAGCGCACGGACCGGATAACTGCCGTACGCGTCCTTGACCAGCACCGCGCCCCGCGCGGCACCCAAGAGTCGGTGGCGGCCACGGGGCAACGGGTGGACGGGCTGGTGGTAGAGCTCCTCGGACATCCGGGCTCGGCTGTTGACGAACATCTTGGTGGTCCCCACCCGGTGCGCCTCCCGCAGCTCCGCGGGGGACACCGAGGCGGCGCTGCGGATCAGGTGGACGTACCCGAACTCCCGCCAGGCGCCGCGCATGAAGTCCCGCACGCGCGGTTCGTTGTCGAAGAGGCGGAGGTAGGCGATCCGCCAGGGCCGCCGACCGATCACGTTCTTCTCCCGGGTGACCTGATGGAGCTCCGCGTAGCGGCCCGCGATCGGCGGCTGGTACCTGACCTCCAGGGAGGGGATGGCGGAGGCTCGGCGGGGGGACACCAACGCCGGGTGGGAGAGGGTGAGTCCGACGAGGTTCGGGTCCTCCGAG
>JABFXD010000331.1 GCA_013361925.1 Streptomyces sp.
GTCACCGGCCTTGCCATTTCGGGGTCCGCTTCTCCTTGAAGGCCTTGTGGAACTCCGCGTAGTCCTCGCCGTTCATCAGCAGCGCCTGGGTCGACGCGTCCAGTTCCACCGACGCCGCCAGGGGCATGTCCAGCTCCGCGGTGAGCAGGGCCTTTGTCTGGGCGTGGGCCAGGGCGGGGCCGTCTGCCAGGCGGCGGGCCAGGGAGTGGGCCGCCTCGTCCACCGCGCCCTCGTCCGTGAGTTCGCTGATCAGGCCGATGCGTTCGGCCTCCGGTGCGCGGACCGGCTCGCCCAGCATCAGCAGGCGGGTCGCGTGGCCCAGGCCGACCACCCGTGGGAGCAGGTACGCCGCGCCCATGTCGCCGCCGGACAGGCCCACCCGGGTGAAGAGGAAGGCGAAGCGGGCCGTGGGGTCGGCCACCCGGAAGTCCGCGGCGAGGGCGAGGACCGCCCCCGCGCCCGCCGCCACGCCGTGCACCGCGGCGATCACCGGGAACGGGCACTCCCGTACCGCCCGCACGACCTGGCCCGTCATCCGGTTGAAGTCGAGGAGCTGGGCCGTGTCCATCGACAGGGTCGCGCCGATGATCTCGTCTACGTCGCCGCCGGAGCAGAAGCCGCGTCCCTCGCCGGCCAGGACCAGGGCCCGTACCGAGCGCTCCCGGGAGAGCTCGGCGAGGAGGTCGCGCAGGTCGGCGTAGGCGCCGAAGGTGAGCGCGTTGAGTTTGTCGGGGCGCGCGAGGGTGACGGTGGCGACGCCCGCGGTCAGCTCCACCCGTAGATGCTCCCAGTGGGCGGTTCGGGCGGCGGAGCCGGTGAAGGGACTCATGCGTGCGGCCTCCCCAGGTGAGGTGCGCTCTGTCCTTCGAAGTTATCACCCATCTTTGACTGTCGTCACGAGTGCGCGATAGCACGGCTCGGGTCTGACCTGAACACGTCCCGTCCGTCACGAGTCGTCGACAGCGCCGTAACGGCGGGAGCAGCCGTGCGAGGCGGGGCGTTGTGAGGGGTAAGCCGCCCGGTAGCGGGGTCGAAGGTCCCGCACGGTGCCCGTCGGACGCCTCTGCCGGGTGGCGCCGTACCATTCATAAGGTTGAAAGCAGGACAGCCTGCTCATGAACGGAACCGCCTTGCAAGAACGCCCCTCAGCCTCCGCCTCCTGGCGCATCGCGCTGCCGCACTCCGCCGCTGCGGTGCCTGTGGCGCGTGCCCTGGTGCGGACGGCGCTCGCCGATCTGGAGCACGGGGCCGACTGTGACACCGCTGAGCTGCTGACGGCCGAGCTGGTCGCGAACGCCGTCGAGCACACCGCCGGGGACTCCCCGATAGAGCTGGTCGTCGAGCTGCTGCCGAGCGGCTGTCAGGTGGAGGTGCACGACCCGGACCCGGCGCCGCCGGGTGATCTGACCCGCCCGCACGGCGGGGAGCCCGACCCCTGGCAGGAGCACGGGCGTGGCCTGCTGCTGATCCGCGCGCTCAGCTCGTCCTGCGGGCACCGCCCCACCGAGTCCGGCAAGGCGGTGTGGTTCAGGCTGCCGGTGGTGCCGGCGCAGTGGCGTCCGGCGTGATCCGCACGGCCTGATCGCGGGGACAGGGCCCGTTCAGGCCAGCGTCGCCACCAGGACCGCCTTGATGGTGTGCAGCCGGTTCTCCGCCTCGTCGAAGACGACCGAGTGCGCGGACTCGAAGACCTCGTCGGTCACCTCCAGCGAGTCCAGACCGTGGCTGTCGTAGATCTCCTGCCCGACCTTGGTGCCCAGGTCGTGGAAGGCCGGCAGACAGTGCAGGAACTTCACGTCCGGGTTGCCGGTGGCGCGCAGCACGTCCATCGTCACGGCGTACGGCTTCAGCGCGGCGATCCGGTCGTCCCAGACCGCCTTGGGCTCGCCCATGGAGACCCAGACGTCGGTGGCGACGAAGTCGGCGCCGCGCACACCCTCCTCGACGGACTCGGTGAGCAGGATGGCGGCCCCGCTGTCCACGGCGAGCTGACGCGCCCGCTCCACGACGTCCTGGTCGGGCCAGTAGGACTTCGGGGCGACGATCCGGACGTCCATGCCGAGCAGGGCGCCGGTGATCAGGTAGGAGTTGCCCATGTTGAAGCGGGCGTCGCCGAGGTAGGCGAGGACGAACCCGTCGTTGACCAGGTCCTTGCTGCTGTGCTCGGTCATCGTCAGCACGTCGGCGAGCATCTGGGTGGGGTGCCAGTCGTCGGTGAGACCGTTGTAGACGGGGACACCGGCGTACGCGGCCAGCTCCTCGACCTTCTGCTGGCTGTCCCCGCGGTACTCGATGCCGTCGTACATCCGGCCGAGCACGCGCGCGGTGTCCCGTACGGACTCCTTGTGGCCGATCTGCGAGCCGGAGGGGTCGAGGTACGTCGTCGAGGCGCCCTGGTCGGCGGCGGCGACCTCGAACGCGCAGCGGGTGCGCGTCGAGGTCTTCTCGAAGATCAGCGCGATGTTCTTGCCCTGGAGGTACCGCGTCTCGGTCCCGGCCTTCTTCGCGGCCTTCAGCTCCGCGGCCAGCTCGACCAGCCCGAGGAACTCCTCCTCGGTGAAGTCGAGCTCCTTGAGGAAGTGACGCCCGGCGAGGGCAGTGGGGACGATCGCCATGGGGGCGCTCCAGAGATACGGGGGACACGAACTCCTGGAAGTCTATACGACGCCCAGCATTTATATACAGCCCTGTGTACGACTATACGGTCGGCTATACGGCCGACCGTTCGACCGGGCAGCTCATACAGCGCGGCCCGCCTCTCCCCCGCCCCAGCTCGCTGCCCGGGATCTCGATGACCTCGACGCCCTGCTTGCGGAGGTGGGTGTTGGTGGTGGCGTTGCGTTCGTAGGCGACCACCACGCCCGGCTCGACGGCCAGCACGTTGCAGCCGTCGTCCCACTGCTCCCGCTCGGCCGCGTGCACGTCCTGCGTGGCGGTCAGCACCCGGATCTCGTTCAGCCCGAGCGCGGCGGCGATCGCGCGGTGCATATGCTCCGGCGGATGGTCGGTGACCTTCAACTCCTTGTCGCCGACGCCCGGTTCGATGGTGTACGAGCGGAGCATGCCGAGCCCGGCGTACTGGGTGAAGGTGTCGCCGTCGACCATGGTCATCACGGTGTCGAGATGCATGAAGGCACGCCGCTTGGGCATGTCGAGGGCCACGATCGTCTGCGCCGAGCCGGCCGCGAACAGCTTGTGCGCGAGCATCTCGACGGCCTGCGGGGTGGTGCGCTCGCTCATGCCGATGAGGACGGCGCCGTTGCCGATGACCAGGACGTCCCCGCCCTCGATGGTGGACGGGTAGTCGGCCTGCCCCTCGCTCCAGATACGGAACGTCTCGTCACGGAAGAGCGGGTGGTGCCGGTAGATCGCCTCGAAGTGGACCGTCTCGCGCTGCCGGGCCGGCCAGCGCATGGCGTTGACGGAGACACCGTCGTAGATCCAGGCGGAGGTGTCACGGGTGAAGAGGTGGTTGGGCAGGGGGGCGAGGAGGAAGTCGTCGAGGTCCATGACATGGAAGCGGACGGAGACCGGTTCCTCGTGCGCGTCGAGGAACTCCCGCTTGGTCATGCCGCCGACCAGCGCCTCGGCGAGCTCGGGCGCGGGCAGCGTCTCGAAGGCGGCGCGGAGGTGGTCGGTGGCCAGGACGCCGTACTCCTTCTCGTCGAAGACCCGGTCCAGGACGAGGGTGCGGGCCGCCGGGATCGCCAGGGCCTCGGTGAGCAGGTCGCCGAACAGGTGGACGGTGACGCCCCGGTCGCGGAGCACGTCCGCGAACCCGTCGTGCTCGGCGCGCGCCCGGCGCACCCAGAGCACGTCGTCGAAGAGGAGGGCGTCCTTGTTGCTGGGGGTGAGCCTTTTGAGCTCGAGATCCGGCCGGTGCAGGATGACGCGGCGCAGCCGCCCGGCCTCGGAGTCGACATGGAATCCCATGACTCCATCCTGACCACCGACGACCGTATTCACCCCCCGCTTGACCACTTCCGTTTCTCGTCCTCTTGACGATAAACGCGCCCCCGGTTTATCGTCGCCCAGACGACAAGGGGGCTCTCGTGGCCGACATCACCCGGCGCCTGGGCTGGCGCCATCTCCGTGGCGCACCGACCGCGCACATCCGGCACCACCGCGGCGGAAAGCTGCTGCACGACGGGCCCGGGCTGAGCTTCTGGTTCCGCGCGCTGACCGCCGCACTCTCCGAAGTGCCGGTCGACGACCGCGAGTTGGCGATGACCTTCCATGCCCGTACGTCCGACTTCCAGGACGTGACGGTGCAGGCGACGGTCACCTACCGGATCAGCGACCC
>JABFXD010000344.1 GCA_013361925.1 Streptomyces sp.
TGCACGACGGACACGGGCGACACCCGCATCAGCTGCCCCTGACCCGCACCCCACCCACACCCCGGGCCCCGCACGACGACGTGCGGGCCCTGCACGCGGCCTCGACGGTGTACGTCATCCGCTGACGTCTTCGGACAGCAGGCTGTCGAGGGGTGCTCCCCGCGCCCAGCGTTCCAGGGCCGGGCCGTCCAGCAGGACGGTCCGGCCCTCACGCCGTGCCCATCGCACGTCGCGGTCCCGGAACGTGCCCCGGTGCACGACCAGGTGGAGGAACGAGTCCGGGTTCTCCCGGTGGGCCCGCGGGTGGGGCAGGGCCTCGTCGGGGAGGGGTTCCGCCACCGGCCGGAAGGCGACGTCGAGGCGGCGCCCGTCCGGATGCCGGGCGCACAGCCGGGGCCGGTCCGGCGCCGGTAACAGCCGTACCTTCCACTGGTCCCGGCGCAGCATCCGCGCCACGGCCAGGGCCAGCCCCTGGATGTCGAGTTCGACCAGTTCCTGCGGCGTGTAGTGGCCGCGCCGACGCCGTGCGCCGGGGCGACGCCGCCGGATCGCGACCGTGAGGACGAGCGCCGACAGCAGGACGCCGACGACGGGGACGACGGCCCCGACGGCGCGGAATCCGATGACGAGTCCGGCCACCGCCGCGCACACCGCGGCCGCGAGGACCGTGAACGAGGGCAGCACATCGCGGAACCTGGGCCCGTACCGGCCCTGGGCGCGCAGCCGGCGCACCACGTCCCGCTTTCGACGACGCTGTTCCTCGACCGGTTCGGACGTCCATGACGGGCGTGCCACAGCCTCAGCCCCCTGCGCCTGCCTCCCGCACCTGCTTGCGCCGACGCGGGACAAATACCCAATGCGCCGAACGAATGCTCGATCAACGGTCGAAAACCGGCCGAGGGGGCGGGCGCACGGAGGCACGGGAGGGCGCGTGAGCCGGGCGAGGGCGACGCGGGTGTGACATGAGTCATGGGAAGCGGTGCGGGATCTTGGAATGCCCGGCTCCGCCGCGCTGCTGCACTTGTTACGGGCGCACCATGCCCTGGGGGGCGCCGGGCGACGATGCCGGGTGAGGGAAGCCGCTTCCGCACGGCCTCGACCCGCCCCTCGTACTCCTGCACCACCTTCGAAAGGTTCTCCTGCGCCATGCCACTGGCTCTCCTGGCCCTGGCTGTTGTCGCTTTCGGCATCGGTACGACGGAATTCGCCACGATGGGGCTGCTGCCCCAGATCGCGGACGGAGTCGGCGTCTCCGTGCCGCAAGCGGGCAACATCGTCTCCGCCTACGCGCTGGGTGTCGTCGTCGGTGCCCCCGTGCTGACGGGCATCGGCGCGCGCATCCCGCACAAGAGGCTGCTGCTGCTCCTGTCCGGGCTGTTCGTCATCGGCAACGTCGCATCCGCGCTGGCGCCCACCTTCGGGCTGCTGTTCGCCGCACGCTTCCTGGCCGGTCTGCCCCACGGGGCGCTGTTCGGCGTCGGCGCGGTCGTCGCCTCCCGCCTGGTCGCCTCCGACCGGGCCGCCCGCGCGGTCTCCAAGATGTTCCTCGGTCTGACCATCGCCAACATCGTCGGCGTCCCGGCCGGTACGGCCCTCGGACAGCAGCTGGGCTGGCGGTCCGCCTACGTCGCGGTGGCCGTCATCGGCCTCGTCGCCCTGGTCGCACTGGCCGTCTTCGTCCCCCACCAGCCCCGGGGGCAGCAGTCCGGCGTCGGCCGCGAGCTGCGGGCGATGGGCAACAAGCAGGTGATGATCGGCCTGGCCACGGCCGTCGTGGGATTCGGCGGATTCTTCGCCGTCTACAGCTATCTGGTGCCCATGCTGACGCACCTCACGGGCCTCTCCGACTCCTCGACCACGCTGGTCCTCGCGCTCTACGGCGTCGGCATGACCCTGGGCACGCTCGTCGCGGGCCCGCTCACGGACCGCGCCCTGCGCCCGACGCTGTACGCGGGGCTCGCCCTGCTCTCCTCGGCGCTGGTGGCGTTCTACTTCACCGTCCACAGCACCGTGCCCGCCCTGCTGACGATCACCTTCATCGGCGCGATGGGCGCCCTGATCACCACGCCCGTCCAGATGCTGCTCATGGCCAAGGCGAAGGACGCGCCCACCATGGCGGCGGCCTCCAACCACTCCGCCTTCAACCTCGCCAACGCGGGCGGCGCCTGGCTCGGCGGCCTCGCGATCTCCGCGGGCTGGGGCTGGTCCTCACCGGCCCTGGTCGGTGCGGCGCTGGGCGTGGCCGGACTGGGCCTGGCGTTCATGGGCGGCCGCATGGACCGGGGCGGCAGCCGTTCCGAGGTGATCACGGGCGCCCAGCCCGAGCAGACCGCCGCCGCTCAGTCCCAGAGCGGATAGGACACGGTCGGGCCGAACTGCTGCGGCCGGGCGGCCGGGTACTCGAGCGTGATCCGGGAGTAGTGCGCCACCTGGGGCTGCTTCTTCCAGGGCTGCGGCCGGTCGAGCCGTACGGTCACCGGATAGGCGTGGAAATGCCCTGCCGCGCAGTACGGCTTGCAGTCGTTGACCCAGTTCACGCCCTTGGCCCGCGCCGCATCCGCGTCCCACCGGGACCAGTGCAGCGAGGCCAGTCGGCTGTTGCCGTCACCGCAGGCCAGCATGAAGTCGGTCGGCCGCACCTGCTGGTGCCAGAGACAGTCGACGAGGACCGGAACAGCGGTGCGCTGCTGGACGGTCTGCGCGACCGGGGCCGGCGCGGAGCGGGCCGCGGGCGGTGTGCCCGCGGCGGTGGCGAGGGTGGCCACCGCGAAGAGCGTGACCGTCGTGGTGAGTGCGCGTATGTGCATGGCCGATCCCCGCTGCCGCTGGCCGACGGATGTCCCGGTTCCGACGCTACGACCGGCGGGCCGCGCTCACCACTCGAACGGCCCAGCGCGCCGTCGCCTCAGGCGGGCGTGGGCGGCAGCGGGAAGAGCATGCACGAGCTGGTCGCGTGCGCCAGCACGCGGTCCTCGGCGTCGACCAGCGTGGCCTCGGCGAGAGCGGTCTGCCGCCCGCGGTGGACGATCGTGCCGATGGCCCGCACCGGCCCGGTGTCCACCGAGACCCGCTTGAGGAACTTCACGCTCAGGTCGAGCGAGGTGTAGCCCATGCCGGCGGGCAGCGTGGACTGCACGGCGCAGCCCAGCGCCGAGTCCAGGAGGGTGGCGTAGACGCCGCCGTGCACACTGCCGATCGGGTTGTAGTGCTCCTCGCCCGGAACGAGCGAGAAGACCGCGCGCCCCTCGCTCACCTCGTCGAGCGTGAAGTCGAGGGTGGCCGAGATCGGCGGCGCCGGAAGCCTCGCGTGCAGGACGTCACGTAGGAAGTCCAGACCGGACGAGCGGCCCACGGCACCGGCCGTGACCAGCGGGTCGTCCCATGTGTACGTACGTGTGCGTCCCATGCGCCTGCGGCCTCCCAGCTGACTTTGTACGGCGAAGCTAGCCCTGCCCGCACCTGACTGTCAATGACGAAGCCAGCTCGCTATCATGACCCGGTGGACTGGCTCGCATTCAGCACCGAGAACTGTTCCGTGCAGCGCGCCCTCGACCTGGTCGGGGAGAAGTGGACGCTGCTGATCGTGCGCGACGCCGCCAACGGCGTGCGCCGGTTCGACGAGTTCCGTCAGCACATCGGTCTGTCGGAAGCCGTCCTCAGCGACCGGCTCCGCAAGCTGACCGAGGCGGGCATCCTCGCGACCGTCCCCTACCGCGAGCCCGGCAGCCGCTCCCGCAACGAGTACCGGCTGACCCGCAAGGGCTGGGACCTGTGGCCGGTGCTGGTGGCCCTGCGCCAGTGGGGCGAGACGCACACCCCCGATCCGGCGGGACCGGTCCTCGACATGCGGCACGCCGACTGCGGGTCCCCTGTCCGGGCCGTCGTCGAATGCACCGGCGACCATGGCGCGCTGACGCCCAGGGACGTGACGGTCAGGCCGGGGCCGGGGGCGAGGCTGAGGTGACCGAGGCTATAGCGTCGGCGCGTTCCCGTCGCGCATGAGGTCCAGGTCCTCACCCCACGCGTCCAGCACGGCACCGTGCCCGGCCGCCCGACGAACTTGTCGTAGGTGAGGGGGTGTGATGGCGGAGGACGACGCCGACTGAGGGGCGGACCACTGCCGGCCGCCCGGCGTCCCGGGCGCCGGCGCGCGAGGCCGTCACGTTCGTCGAGGCTCGTCCTCCAGGCCGGTGACCAGGCCGCGCAGCAGCGGTCCGTACTCCGGGTGGGCGAGGGCGAACGCCATCTGGGCGACCAGGTAGTCGGCCGGGTTGCCGGTGTCGTACCAGCGGCCCTCG
>JABFXD010000520.1 GCA_013361925.1 Streptomyces sp.
GGCGGGCTCGATCAGGGCCAGCGGGCCGTGCTTGAGCTCGGAGGCCGGGTAGGCCTCGGCGTGGATGTACGAGACCTCCTTGAGCTTCAGGGAGGCCTCACGGGCCACCGGGTAGCCCCGGACGCGGCCGATGAAGAGCATCGAGCGGGCGTCGGTGTACTGCTCGGCCAGCTTCTTGATCTCCTCCTCCTGGTCGAGGATCTCGGAGATCTGGGCGGGCAGCTTGCGCAGGCCCTCGATGATGCGCTTGCCGTCGCGGACCGAGAGGTCGCGGGTGCGGCCCAGGTGCAGGGCGAGCAGCGCGAAGGCGACCGTGGTGTTGGTGAAGCACTTCGTGGAGACCACGCAGACCTCGGGGCCCGCGTGGACGTAGATGCCGCCGTCCGCCTCACGGGCGATCGCGGAGCCCACCACGTTGACCACGCCCAGGACGCGGGCGCCCTTGCGCTTCAGCTCCTGGACGGCCGCGAGGACGTCGTAGGTCTCGCCGGACTGGGAGACCGCGATGTAGAGGGTGTCGGGGTCCACGACCGCGTTGCGGTAGCGGAACTCGGAGGCCGGCTCGGCGTCCGCGGGGATGCGGGCCAGCTCCTCGATCATCTGCGCGCCGATCATGCCGGCGTGGTACGAGGTGCCGCAGCCGAGGATCTTCACGCGGCGGATCTGGCGGGCCTCGCGGGCGTCCAGGTTCAGGCCGCCGAGGTGGACCGTGGAGAAGCGGTCGTCGATGCGGCCGCGCAGGACGCGGTCGACGGCGTCCGCCTGCTCGTGGACCTCCTTGTGCATGTACGTGTCGTGGCCGCCCATGTCGTAGGAGGCCGCCTCCCACTCGACCGTGGTCGGCTCGGACGTCGTACGGGTGCCCTCGGTGGTGTACGTGCGGAAGTCGTCGGCCTTCAGGGTGGCCATCTCGCCGTCGTCCAACGTCACTATCTGCCGCGTGTGGGCGACCAGGGCGGCGATGTCCGAGGCGACGAACATCTCCTTCTCGCCGATGCCGAGGACGACCGGGGAGCCGTTGCGGGCGACGACGATGCGGTCCGGGAAGTCGGCGTGCAGGACGGCGATGCCGTAGGTGCCCTCGATGAGGCGGAGGGTCTCGCGGACCTTGTCCTCCAGCTTCTCCGCAGTGGAGCGGGAGATCAGGTGGACGAGGACCTCGGTGTCGGTCTCGGAGAGGAACTCGACGCCGTCGGCCTCCAGCTTGCGGCGCAGGTCGGAGGCGTTGTCGATGATGCCGTTGTGGACGACGGCGACCCGGCCCTCGGCGTCGAGGTGCGGGTGGGCGTTGGCGTCGGAGGGGGCGCCGTGGGTGGCCCAGCGGGTGTGGGCGATGCCGGTCGTGCCCTTGAAGCGGGCCGGGACCTTGGCCTCCAGGTCGCGGACGCGGCCCTTGGCCTTGACGGTCCTCAGTCCGGCCGTCTTCGGCGCGGTGATGGCGATGCCGGCCGAGTCGTAGCCCCGGTACTCCAGGCGCTGGAGGCCCTCCAGGAGGAGGGGGGCCACGTCACGCTTGCCGATGTATCCGACGATTCCGCACATGTATACGTATTCCTAGCCGTAGACGATCCGGCGCAGCTGGCGGAGCGTGAGCTCCGGTGGGGCCACCGCCCGGTATTTCAGGTCCGCCTCGATCCGGTCGAAGATCTCCGCGTTCACCAGGCCCTGGGCCTGGAGCTCGCGGTGGCGGCGACGGACGTACACCTCGGTCGTCTCGTCGAAGTAGGCGAGCACGTCCTGGACCACCCGCAGCGCCTCGCCCCGCTGGAGGGGCGTGGTGCGGGTCAGGTGATCAACAAGGTCGTCGTGCACTCGGTAGATCCTGGGGTATCGGAGGCCACCTCGCAAGAATCCTGCCCGATATCGGGCAGGGCGCTGTAGAAACTCTTAGAACAACATTGAATCTCTTATGAGGCCGTGTTCGTGACCTGGCCACCCGGCGTCTTGCATCTCGTTGCCTGAGGGGACGAGTTTCGGTCGTCATGGACATTCCTCGCATGGGAGTACCGGAGCAGCTCGCCGAGCGCATGAGCATGGCCGAGCAGCACGAGTACCTGCGCGCCAGATTCTCCCGGCGCACGATGATCAGGGGCGGCGCGGTCACGCTGGGCGCCGTCGCGGGCGGCGCGTTCGTGCCCGGCGCCACGGCCCAGGCCACGCCCATGGCCGCCCCGCGCACCGAGACCGTCGACGGGGCGCTCGTCGCCCCCTTCGGCCGCCACCTCGCCTACGGCAACGACCCGCGCACCGAGATGACCGTCTCGTGGCAGGTTCCGGTCGCCGTGAAGAAGCCCTTCCTCCGGATCGGCGCCCACCCCTGGGACCTCTCCCGCAAGATCGAGGCCGAGGTCCGCACCCTCTACACCCCGGCGGGTGTGGGGACGAGCGCCGACCACACCCAGTACTACATCCACGCCAAGCTGACCCACCTCAAGCCCGGCAAGACGTACTACTACGGCGTCGGCCACCAGGGCTTCGACCCCGCCGCCCCGCACCTCGCCGGCACCCTCGGCACCTTCACCACCGCCCCCGCCCACAAGGCGCCCTTCACCTTCACCGCCTTCGGCGACCAGGGCGTCAGCTACCACGGCCTCGCCAACGACAGCCTGCTCCTCGGCCAGAACCCGGCCTTCCACCTGCACGCCGGCGACATCGCCTACGCCGACCCGGCCGGGCAGGGCAAGTCCGCCGACACCGGGTTCGACTCGCGGGTCTGGGACCAGTTCCTCGCCCAGACCGAGTCGGTCGCCAAGTCCGTGCCGTGGATGGTGAGTTACGGCAACCACGACATGGAGGCCTGGTACTCGCCCAACGGCTACGGCGGCGAGGAGGCCCGCTTCACGCTCCCCGACAACGGGCCGGACAAGAAGAACCTCCCGGGCGTCTACTCCTTCGTCCACGGCAACACCGCGATCATCTCCCTCGACCCGAACGACGTGTCGTACGAGATCCCCGCCAACCTCGGCATCTCCGGCGGGACGCAGACCAGGTGGTTCGAGGGGCAGTTGAGGAAGTTCCGGGCCCGGCCCGACATCGACTTCGTCGTCGTCTTCTTCCACCACTGCGCCTACTGCACCTCCACCGCGCACGCCTCCGAGGGCGGTGTACGGCAGGAGTGGGTGCCGCTGTTCGAGAAGTACACGGTGGACCTGGTCATCAACGGCCACAACCACCAGTACGAGCGGACGGACGTCATCAAGGGCGACAAGGTCGTCAAGAAGCTGCCGATCGGCGAGACGGCCTACCCGGAGACCGAGGGCGTCGTCTACGTGACGGCCGGTGCGGCGGGGCGCAGCCTCTACGCGTTCACCGCGCCCGACTCCTACGAGGGCCACCTGAACGAGGTCGACTCCGTCGCCTCCTTCGTCAACACCAAGGACGGCAAGGTCAACGAGACCGTGGCCTGGTCCCGGGTGCGGTATCTCAACTACTCGTTCCTGCGGGTGGACGTGGAACCGGCGCCGCGCGGGCACTACGCCAAGCTGAAGGTGTCCGGCATCGCCGAGACCGGCGACCGGATCGACCACTTCACGGTGGCCCGCAAGGCCAAGTAGCCGCACCGACACGGGGCTTACATCCGTTTGAGGATCGCCTGCTTGGCCATCGTGAACTCCTCGTCCGTCAGCACGCCCGTGCGGCGCAGCTCGCCGAGCTCGCGCAGACGGCGCAGGAGGGCGTCGTGGCCGTCCTCGACGGGGGCGACCGGGAGGGAAGGCGTTTCCGGTCGTGGGTCCAGGGTCTTGTGTACGTCGACGGTGGCCGTCCGGGCCGGGTGGGGGAGCCTGGCCTGGACGGCCGCCGCGATCAGGGCCATCAGCGGGTCCTTCTTGAAGCCCCACAGCTCCACCGAGTGGGGGTCGTACTTCGGCGGCGCCTTCGTCGGCGCGTGCTTCACCGTGAAGCGGAGATGGCCGTTGTCCAGACCCGCCGCCGGGAGCCACTCCACGGCGGCGAGGTCGCTGAGGGGGAGGGTACGGATGCCGGCGGCGGCCTTGGCGTCCTCCGTCTTCCAGTTCCACTCCAGGCGGACCCGGTCACCGTCGAAGGACGCGGTGCCGTCGCCGGCGGAGAACGACAGCGGGACGGCGGGGCCGGGGAGCAGATACTCGGTCACCGGGGTCACCGGCACCTGGTCGAGGAGGAGGGCCTCGCGGACCTCGTCCACGAAGTACTCGGCGACGCCGTAGCGGTCGGACTCGACGATCAGCTGATAGGGGTCGTTGGGTTCGGTGAGGCGGCCGCCGGTCGCGTGCAGCAGCGGATCGGCGCCGTCGCGCAGCCGCAGCCTGAGCCG
>JABFXD010000600.1 GCA_013361925.1 Streptomyces sp.
GTGGAGGAGCCGGTACGCCAGGTCGGTGCGGCCCTCGTCGCTGAGGACCGGGGCGAGGACGTTGACGCCGAGGAAGCCCACGGACAGGGTGTTCTCGGCGTACTTGACCCGGCTGCTGTCCGGGTGGGCCGCCTTGTAGGCCGCGTCGTTGCCGATGTTGTCCGCCAAGTGGCCGACGAGGGCCCGGTGTTGGGCCTCGGTGTCGTAGAAGCCGAGTTTGAGCACCCACAGCAGGGCGGACTGGGTGTTGTCCTCCGTCGTCTGGTTCGGGTCGACGCCCGGTTCGATCGGTGAGGCTTCGCCGAGGCTGGAGCGGAGGGTGACCGTCCCGCCTTCGGTGCTCAGGTACTTGGCGATGAAGGCCCGCTTGATGCCCGTGAAGAGCTCCTCGTAGGCGGACGCCTCCGACGGGCGGTCGATGGCGCGGGCCATCCGGGCCATCAGGTGAGCGGTGTAGCCGTAGTAGACGTCGCTCATCAACTGGGCGCTGGTCTGCTGCGGGGCGAGCCAGTCGCCGGTGAGGGAGCCCTGTCCGGCGTAGGTGTCGCCGGTCTGCTGACGGATCCAGTCGAGGTAGCGGGTCATCGCGGGCCAGCTGCGCTCGACGACCTGCGGATCGCCGGTCATCTGCCACAGCGTCCAGGGCAGTACGACCCCGCAGTCGGCCCAACCGCTGCCGCCGCCCGGCCAGTTGTAGCGTCCGCCGGGCGCGACTCCGGTGAACTGGGCCTTGTCCATGCCGTAGAGCGTCGCGGAGTCGACGACCGTGTCCTGGAAATGGGCGAGGAAGGGAGCGGCGTCCGCGTTGTAGAGGCCGGTGGTGGCGAAGACCTGGGTGTCGCCCGTCCAGCCGAGGCGCTCGTCGCGCTGGGGGCAGTCGGTGGGCACCCACAGGTAGTTGCCGCGCTGGCCCCAACGGATGTTGCTGATCAGCTGGTTGATGTCCGGGTCGTCGGTGGTGACCGCCCCGGTCTCGTGCACCGCGGAGGTGGCGACCTTGCCCGTCAGCCGGGTGATCGTGACCGTCTCGGTCGCGGTGACGGACACGTAGCGGAAGCCGTAGAAGGTGAGGGAGTCCTGGTGGGTCTCGCCGTCGCGGTCACCCTTGAGGACATAGGTGCTGGTGGCCTTGGCGGTGCGGAGGTTGGCCCGGTAGACGGAGCCCTCGGGGCCGTCCGCGCCGGCGCTGTCGTCGTTGAGCATCTCCCCGAACCGGAAGGCGACTTGGGCACCGGCGGGGCCGCGCACGCTGTAGCGGGGTACGCCGACCATGTTCTGGCCCAGGTCGAAGACCGCGGTGTCGCCCGCGCCGATCACGACCTGGGCGGTGGCCGCCTTGAGCGGGTCGGTGACGGTCCGATCGGGATCGACGACCACGCGACCCCGGCCTTCACCGGTCACGCCGGTGTACACGGTGATCGACTGAGGTCGGCGGTCCCAGCGGCTCATCAGCCGGGCGGACTCGGCCGGGTAGGCGCGGAGTTGGGCGTCCGGGTACTTGGTGGTGCAGGGGACGCGTTCGGTGTCGGACCAGGCCGAGTCGTCGTAGCCGGAGGACGTCCAGCCCGGCAGTTCCGCGCGGGCGTCGTAGGTCTCGCCGTCGTAGAGGTCGTCGGCGCGCCAGGGGCCGGTGTCGGTGGCCTTCCAGGTGCCGTCCGGCCGGGTGACGACGGACTCGGTGGTGCCGTCGGCGTAGCGGATCAGCAGCTTGGCCTTCAGGGCGAGGGCGTTGCCGTCCTCGGACCAGTACGTACTGCCCTCGGATATCCGGCCGTTGTACCAGCCGTTGCCGAGGACGGCCGCCAGGGTGACGACCGGTTCCCGGGCGACGAGGTGGGTGACGTCGTAGGTGAGGTAGTCGGCGCGGACGTCGTAGTTCGTCCAGCCGGGCGGCAGCAGTTCGAGGGTGGTGCCGCCGTCCTGCGGGACGGTCACCCGGTGCCCGCTGACGTAGGCGTCGTAGACGCCGAGCGCTGAGACGTACAGCCGCGCCCCACGGACCCGGCCCTTCAGGCGCGCCTGCGTGCGCAGCATCGGCGCGCCGGGCGAGTGGGGCCTCTTGCCGCTCATCCCGATCCACTCGGCGTCGTCCCAGCCGGTGACGCCGTCGGTGCTCATCAGGCCCGTCTCGAACCAGGCCACGGGGCCGCTGCCGATCCAGCGGCCCTCGGCGTCCCAGACGTTGACGGTCCAGTGGTAGCGGGTCGCGGCCCGCAACGGCTTCCCCCGGTAGCGGACGGCCACCGACTCGGCGGACGGGACACGGCCGCTGCTCCAGACGTCGGCGCGGTCCCCGGACAGCTTGCCCCGTGAGCTCGCCACGAGGATCTCGTAGGCGCCCTGGCTCCGTCCGCGCCCGGCGGACCGCATGCGCCAGCCGAAGCGGGGGCGTGCGGCGTCCACGCCGAGCGGGTCGGTGCGGTGTTCCACGGTCAGTCCATACACTTCGCCCTCCTCCACGGGGCGCCGCGGCGCGGCCCCGGCGGGCGGTGCGCCCGTCGTGCCGGCCATCAGCGGCACCGCGCCCGCGGTCGCCGCGAGCACGGCGCGCCGGCCGGGCCCCGTCGGTCCTTCGGCATGGCCACTCCTTCGGTTCTCGGGTGCTTCATCGCTCACTCCGTCGCCCCTTCAGGCCCCGGCCCGGCGGTCACCAGCCGGCCTGGTAGTCGCTGTCCATGTCCTTGAGGAGCTGTTCCGGCGTGCTCTGGCCGCTGAAGATCTCCTGGAGGCCGCTGAGCATGGTCTGCTGCACCTTGGCGTTGGGCCACAGCTGGTCCATGAACGGAACGGTGCGGTCGGCGGTGATGAACGTCGACAGCTCGGTGAGCGAGGCGTCGGCCCGGTAGCCCGTGTCCGGGAGGGAGGGCAGGCCGCCCTGCTTCGTGACGAACAGGTTCATGCCCTGCGGTGACATCACGAACTTCACGAACTTCAGGGCCAGTTCGGGGTTCTTCGCCTTGGCGTTGACGCCGTATCCGGCGCCTGCCGCGGCCGGGACGAGGGTCTGGGAGGGAGTGTCGGTCGCCGGAAGCGCCTTGAGCGTGAACGTGCCCTCGGGGTTCTTGCCCTTGAGCAGGGCGATGACCCAGTTGCCCTGGACGATGCCGAGGGTCTTGCCGGTGGCGGCGAGCTGCTGGCTGGCCTCGTAGTTGGTGCCCAGCGGGTTCTTCTGGAAGCAGCCGGTCTTCTCCATCGTCAGGTACTTGTCCAGGGCGGTGGCCCACTCGGACTTCGCGAAGGTGGCCCGGCCCGCCTGCATCTTCTGGTCGAAGTTCCGGTCGGGGCCGTAGACGGTGGTGGCGACCAGCGCGTACAGCACCAGCTGGGTCACCCAGTTGTCCTGGTTGCCCAGCGCGAAGGCGGAGGTTCCCTTGGCCTTGGCGTCGCGGCAGAAGGCGAGCAGCTTCGTCCAGGTGTCCGGCGGGGTGAGGCCGGCCTTCTTCAGGGCCTGTTCGTTGTAGACCGCGCCGATGCCGTTCTGGCCGAAGATCGCGTTGTACGTCTTGCCCTCGTACTGGGCGACGGACTTGATCGCCGCCGGCATCTTCGCGGCCCACGGCTGGTCGGAGAGGTCGCGCAGATAGCCGGGCTTGGCGAGGACGTGGGTGGCGCCGGGGTTGCCGTTGCCGGGCCACACCGACATCACGTCGGGTGCGGTGCCCGAGGCGAGTTGGGTGCGGATCTGCTGCTGGTACTGGTCGGCGCCGCTGGTGGTGTAGCGGACCTTGACGCCCGGGTTGGCCTTCTCGAACGCCTTGACGACGTCCTCGATGGAGCCCTGGTCGACCGAGGCCAGCGTCAGGGTCTGGGAACCGCCGCCGCCGGACGCGGACTTGGTGCCGCCACCGCAGGCGGCCAGCAGGGCGGTGGCCGTCGCCGTGGCGACGAGGGCCGTGAGCGCGCGTGTCTTCATGGTGTCTCCCTTGCGGAGCAGAAGGCGGGGTGAGGGCGAGGCGTCATCCCCGTAGCCCTCCGGCAAAGCCGTTGATGATGCTGCGTTGCAGGAGGAAGTAGATGAGCAGGACCGGAAGGATGCTGATCACCAGGGCGGCGAAGATGAGGTTCCAGTCGGTGACGTACTGGCCGACGAAACCGGCGATGGCGACGGGCATGGTCTGCTGGGCGCTGCCGCTGAGGTACAGCAGCGGGGTGAAGAAGTCGTTCCAGATGGAGACCGTGTTGAGCACCAGCGCGGTCACGGTGATGGGCTTGAGCACGGGCAGGACGACGTACCGGAAGCTCTGGAGCGGGGAGCAGCCGTCGATCAGGGCCGCGTCCTCGAAGTCG
>JABFXD010000459.1 GCA_013361925.1 Streptomyces sp.
CACCAGTCCTCGCCGGGGACGATCGGGCAGCGCGCGCTGTGCGGGCAGGGGGCGGCGATGTGGAAGCCGGCGGCGATGAGCCGGTCCCTGGCCTCGATCACGCGCGCGTAGCCGGCCGGGGTGCCGGCCTCGACGATCACCACGGCCTGTGCGGCGGTCGCGGCGGCGTCGACCAGGGCGGTGCGGTCGGCGGGGGTGAGTTCGTTGAGGACGTAGGAGACGGTGACGAGATCAGTGCTCTCGATGGTGAGCGCCGCTCCGATGCGAGAGCGCTGCCACTGCGCCGCGCCGAGTGCCGGGTTGGCGGCGGCGATCTCCCGGCCCAGGGCCAGCGCGGGCTCGGCCCAGTCCAGCACGGTGACCGGGCGGGCGCCGTCCCAGGTGGCGGTGACGGCCCAGGTCGCGGCGCCGGTGCCGCCACCGACGTCCACATGGCTGTGCGGCGCCCACCCCGGGGTCGCGGCCGCGAACTCCTCCAGCGCCGACCGCACCGCCTCGAAGGTCGCGGGCATCCGGTAGGCGGCGTACGCGGCGACGTCCGCGCGGTCGCGGAGGATGGGGGCGTCGGTCGGGGTGGCCCCGCGGTAGGTGGCGATCAGCCGCTCCACGGCCTGTGCGGCCTGTCTGGGCGGGAGACCGTCGAGGAGGCCGGCCAGTGCGGTACGGAGGGTCTCGGCCGGGGGTACGGGGGCGTTCACCCGGTGATTCTATGGGCGCGGGGCGCAGGCGCGGACCTGCCCGTCGGCGCGCTCACTTCTCCCTGACCGCCCGCGCCACCCGCGTCGCCGCGTTCGCCCTCGGCCCGTTCACCGCCGGGCGGCGTCTGGGGTGGACCGTGTTCGCCAGGAGGACCAGGAACGTGTCCGTGGCCCGGTCCAGGACCAGGGACGTTCCCGTGAAGCCGGTGTGGCCGGCGGCGCCTCGGCCCGACAGTTCGCCCATGAACCACGGCTGGTCCAGGGCGAAGCCCAGGCCCGGCGGGGTCAGCAGCAGCTCCACGAAGTCGGGGCCCAGGATGCGGGCCGGGCCGTAGGAGCCGCCGGCCAGGATCGTGCGGCAGAACACCGCGAGGTCGCGGCCCGTGGAGAAGAGGCCCGCGTGGCCGGCGACGCCGCCCAGGGCCCAGGCGTTCTCGTCGTGGACGACACCCCGCAGCATCCCCCGGTCCGCCTTGGCCCACGGCCGGCGCTGGTCCTCCGTGGCCGCCGCTCCGGGGCAGGGGCCGAAGGCGGTGGACGTCATGCCGAGGGGGCGGGTGATGCCCTCGTGGATCAGGACGTCCAGGGCGCGGCCGGTGATGCGTTCGAGGACGTGGTGGAGCAGCAGGAGGTTGAGGTCGGAGTAGCAGTACGTGCCCGGCACGCCGATCGGGCGTTCCCGCTGGAGTGCCCTCAGGCGTGCCGGGTCGTCCGGGTGGTCGTACAGCGGGAGTTCGGGGCGCAGGCCCGAGGTGTGGGTGAGCAGCTGGCGGACGGTGATGCCGTGTTCGGCCGCCGCTCGGAAGTCGGGGAGGTAGGCGCCCACCCTGGCGTCGATGCCGAGCGTGCCGCGTTCGATCTGCTGGATCGCGGCGACCGCCGTGAACAGCTTGGTGAGGGAGGCGAGGTCGAAGGGGGTGTCCGTGGTCATCGGGACGCGGGTCCTGCGCGGCAGCTCCACGCCCGTGTCCGTCCTCGGGTCGTAGGACGCGTACCGGACCGCCCAGCCCGTCGCCTCCTCCACGGCGACGACCGGACCCCGGCCGGCCACCACGACCGCGCCCGCCGCCCAGGGGCGTTCGCCGGTGGTGAGTGCGTGGACGTCCTGGACGAGGAGCCGCAGTTCCTCGGGGTCCAGTCCGGCCCGCTCCGGTGTGTCGCTGCGCAGTTTCGGCGCGCTCAGCTCTCCGCTCCCTCCACACTCGCACGTCTGTTCCAAGGACGGCACATTCCCATGAAACAGGTAAGCGCTACCAGTGAAGCCGACAACTGGACGACCGCCATCGGGACGGCCGTGCCCTCCCCGGCCACCCCGACCAGCGGGGAGGCGACCGCCCCGACGAGGAAGGAGGACGTGCCGAGCAGGGCGGACGCGGAGCCCGCGGCGCGCTTGGTGCGCAGCAGGGCCAGCGACTGGGCGTTGGGCAGGGCCAGGCCCATGGCCGACATCAGGACGAAGAGGGCCGCCGCCACCGGCGCCAGCCCCACCTCGCCGAAGGCACCGAGGGACATCAGCAGCAGCGCCGCCGCCGCGACCGTCACGATCACGAGCCCGACCCCGAGTACCTTCTCCAGGCTGACCCGCCCGACCAGCAGCTTGCCGTTGATCTGGCCCACGGCCACCAGGCCGACCGAGTTGACGCCGAAGAGCAGGCTGAAGGTCTGCGGGGAGGCGCCGTAGATCTCCTGGATCACGAACGGCGAGGCCGATATGTAGGCGAACAGCGCGGCGAAGGCGAAGCCGCCGGTGAGCATGTAACCGGCGAAGGGCAGGTCGGCGAGGAGCGCCCGCATCGAGCGCAGGGCCTCGCCGACGCCGCCGACGTGCCGCGCCTCCACCGGCAGCGTCTCCGGGAGCCGCGCCCACACCAGCCCGGCGAGCAGCACTCCGATGACCGTCAGGACGACGAACACGCCCCGCCAGTCCGTCACGCGCAGGATCTGGCCGCCGATGACCGGCGCCACGATCGGGGCGACCCCGCCGATCAGCATGAGGGTGGAGAAGAAGCGGGCCATGGCGTCACCGTCGTAGAGGTCGCGTACGACGGCCCGGGCGATGACGATCCCGGCCGCGCCCGCGAGGCCCTGGGTCAGCCGGAAGGCGACCAGCGTCTCGACGTTCGGGGCGAGGGCGCACAGGGCGGTGGCGAGCACGTACACGACCAGGCCGGCGAGGAGCGGGCGGCGGCGGCCCCAGCGGTCGCTCATCGGGCCGACCACCAGCTGCCCGAGGGCCATGCCGGCGAGGCAGGCGGTGAGGGTGAGCTGGACGGTCGCCGCGGGGGCGTGCAGGGACTCCGTGACCTCGGGCAGCGAGGGCAGGTACATGTCCATCGCCAGCGGGGGCGTGGCGGTCAGACCGCCGAGGACGAAGGTGACGAGCAGGCTGGTGCGGCGCACAGCAGGGGCGGCCGTCTCCGTCTCCGGTACGGCCGCCTCGTTCAGATCCGATGTCGATGCCCCGCGCTCGGGCATGCGCCCCTCCCTCTCCCGGTGACCCGCGTGGGCCGCCACCTATGCTCTCAGTTCGTACACAGTGGCGAGGGTCACGCGGACGAGCGAGGCCGAGTGCGAGCAGGGGCGGGCAGCGGGATGGCGGAGAGAAGCGTGCGCTGGGGCATTCTGGCGACGGGCGGGATCGCGGCGGCGTTCACGGCGGACCTGGTGGACCTGCCGGACGCGGAGGTCGTGGCGGTGGCCTCGCGCAGCGAGGAGTCGGCGAAGGCGTTCGCGGACCGGTTCGGGATCGAGCGGGCGTACGGGGAGTGGGGTGCGCTGGCCGAGGACGCGGACATCGATGTCGTGTACGTCGCCACTCCGCACTCGGCGCACCGGGCCGCCGCCGGTCTGTGTCTGGAGGCCGGGCGGAACGTGCTGTGCGAGAAGGCGTTCACGCTGAACGCGCGCGAGGCGGCGGAACTGGTCGCGCTGGCCAGGGACCGCGGGAGCTTCCTCATGGAAGCCATGTGGATGTACTGCAACCCGCTGGTGCGGCGGCTGAAGGCGCTGGTGGACGACGGCGCGATCGGTGAGGTGCGCAGTGTGCAGGCCGACTTCGGCCTCGCGGGCCCCTTCCCGCCCTCGCACCGGCTGCGCGACCCCGCACAGGGCGGCGGCTCGCTCCTCGACCTCGGGGTGTACCCGGTGTCGTTCGCTCAGCTGCTGCTCGGGGAGCCCTCGGACGTGGCAGCGAGAGCGGTGCTCTCGGACGAGGGCGTCGATCTCCAGACGGGTGCACTGCTCTCGTACGAGAGCGGCGCTCTCGCTTCGGTGCACTGCTCCATCATCGGCGGTACGGCGACCTCGGCATCGGTCACCGGCAGCGAGGGCCGTATCGACGTGCCGTACGGCTTCTTCTTCCCGGACCATTTCGTGCTGCACCGGGACGGCCGTGACCCCGAGGAGTTCAAGGCGGACGCGGCGGCCGGTCCCCGCAACAGCCTCAAGCACGAGGCCGCCGAGGTCATGCGGGCCCTGCGGGCCGGCGAGACCGAATCCCCGCTGGTCCCGCTCGACGGCACGCTGGCCGTGATGCGGACGATGGACGCGGTGCGGGAGCGGATCGGGGTGCGCTACCCGGGCGAG
>JABFXD010000336.1 GCA_013361925.1 Streptomyces sp.
GGAGCTGGTGCAGGCGTTCCGGCGCCGGGATCCGCGTATCGCGGAGCTGGTGAAGGCGCATGTGCTGGGGTGTGCGCCCCGGCACGAAGGGGAGTGACCGAGGGGTGCGTTTTCGGCAGCGGGTGCGTTGTGGCTGGTCGCGCAGTTCCCCGCGCCCCTAGGGCGTCACACCGCCCCGCCCCACCCGAGCACTGCCCTGCTCACCTGCGAAAACACCGGTAAATCCAGTCACCCGGTGCCACCAGCAGAGGCACCCCGTGCCTACTTTCTCGGAATCAAGAGGTTTTGCCCCTCAACCCTTTGATCGATCATCGATCAGGGAGTTACAGTCGCCGACGGGCCTCTACCGAGGCCCCAGCCCTGTCCTGCCAAAGACCTAGGGCGACCCCGAACCCTTACAGATGAGGGAACCCCCTTCGACTGAGGAAGGCGGCGACATGACCGACCCCCACGCCATCCAGCCGAGCGAGCTCGACCAGCTCCCCGACCGGGACCCCGAGGAGACCGCCGAATGGCAGGCCTCCCTGGACGCGGTCGCCAAGGCGGCGGGCCCGCACCGTGCCGCGTACCTGATGCGCCGCACGCTGGAGCGGGCGGAGGGGAACGGCATCGCGCTGCCGAAGCTCCTCGAGACCGACTACGTCAACACCATCCCCACCGCCGCGGAGCCGGGCCTGCCCGGTGACCCGGAGCTGGAGACGCGGATCACCGCCTGGAACCGCTGGAACGCGGCGGCCATGGTGACCCGCGGCAGCAAATACGGCGTCGGCGGCCACATCGCCACCTTCGCCTCCGCGGCCTGGCTCTACGAGACCGGCTTCAACCACTTCTTCAAGGGCAAGGAGGCGGACGGGTCGGGTGACCAGCTCTACATCCAGGGCCACGCCTCCCCCGGCATCTACGCCCGCGCCTTCCTCGACGGCCGGCTGAACGAGGACCACCTCGACAACTTCCGCCGTGAGTCGGGCGGCAACGGCCTCCCGTCGTACCCGCACCCCCGCCGCCTGCCCTGGCTCTGGGAGTTCCCGACCGTCTCCATGGGCCTCGGCCCGCTGTCGGCGATCTACCAGGCCCGCTTCAACCGCTATCTGACGGCGCGCGGCATCAAGGACGTCTCGCAGTCCCACGTCTGGGCCTTCCTCGGCGACGGCGAGATGGACGAGCCGGAGTCCACGGCGGCACTCGCACTCGCCTCCCGTGAGGGTCTCGACAACCTCACCTTCGTCATCAACTGCAACCTCCAGCGCCTCGACGGCCCGGTCCGCGCGAACTTCAAGATCGTGCAGGAGCTGGAGGCCCAGTTCCGCGGCGCCGGCTGGAACGTCATCAAGACGCTGTGGGGCTCGGCCTGGGACGAGCTGTTCCAGCTCGACACCACGGGCGCGCTGGTGAGACGGCTGCGCGAGGTACCGGACGCGCAGGTCCAGACGTACCAGACCCGTGACGCCGCCTACATCCGCCAGGACTTCTTCGGGGCCGACCCCGCGCTGGTCGAGATGGCGAAGCTGCTGAGCGACGACAAGATCCTCGAGTGCTTCCACTTCTCCCGCGGTGGCCACGAGGCGCGCAAGGTCTACGCCGCCTACAAGGCCGCGGTCGAGTTCAAGGGCGCGCCGACGGTGATCCTGGCCCAGACGGTCAAGGGCAACACCCTCGGCGAGGGCTTCGCGTCGAAGAACGCCAACCACCAGATGAAGAAGCTGACGGTGGACGAGTTCAAGACGATGCGTGATCTTCTTGAACTGCCCATCTCCGACAGCCAGTTCGTCGACGGTGTGGTGCCTTACGGCCACCCGGGCGCCGACTCTCCCGAGGTGCGCTACCTCCAGGAGCGCCGCGCGGCCCTCGGCGGCCCCGCCCCCGCGCGCCGGGTGCACCCGCTGGCCCCGCTGCCCGCCCCCGCCGAGAAGGCCTTCGCCTCCTTCGACAAGGGCTCCGGCTCCCAGAACGTGGCCACCACCATGGCCTTCGTCCGCCTGATCAAGGACCTGGTCCGCGACAAGGAGACGGGCAGGCGCTGGGTGCCGATCGTGCCGGACGAGGCACGTACGTTCGGTATGGAGTCGCTGTTCCCCTCCCTCGGGATCTACTCCCCCAAGGGCCAGACGTACGAGCCGGTCGACCGCGACCAGCTCATGTACTACAAGGAGGCCAAGAACGGCCAGATCCTCAACGAGGGGATCACCGAGGCCGGTTCGATGGCCGACTTCATCGCCGCGTCGACCGCGTACTCCACGCACGGCGAAGCGATGATCCCGTTCTACATCTTCTACTCGATGTTCGGCTGGCAGCGCACGGCCGACCAGATGTGGCAGCTCGGCGACCAGCTGGGCCGCGGCTTCCTGGTGGGTGCGACGGCGGGCCGTACGACGCTGACGGGCGAGGGCCTCCAGCACGCGGACGGCCACTCGCCGGTCATCGCGGCGACGAACCCGGCCTCGCTGACGTACGACCCGGCGTTCGCGTACGAGGTCGCGACGATCGTCAAGGACGGTCTGCGCCGTATGTACGGCGAGGCGGCCCCGGGCGAGGACCCGAACGTCTTCTACTACCTGACGGTCTACAACGAGCCGCTCCCGCAGCCGGCGAAGCCCTCCGGGCTCGGCATCGACGAGGGCATCGTCAAGGGCCTGTACCGCTTCAACACGGCGGAGTCGGCGGGTGTCGACGTGGCCGCGGCCAACGCTCCGCGGATTCAGCTCCTCGGCTCCGGTACGGCGATCCACTGGACGCTGAAGGCGCAGCGGCTGTTGGCGGAGGAGTGGGGTGTGGCCGCCGACGTGTGGTCCGCGACCTCCTGGACCGAGCTGCGGCGGGATGCGCTGGAGGCGGATGCGGCGCTGCTGCGGGGTGAGGAGCGTGTTCCTTACGTCCGTCAGGTGCTGCACGGTGCGGAGGGGCCGGTGCTGGCCGTGTCCGACTACATGCGGCAGGTTCCGGACCAGATCGCGCAGTGGGTTGAGCAGGACTACTCGTCGCTGGGTGCGGATGGGTTTGGGCTGTCGGATACGCGTGACGCTGCGCGCCGGCACTTCGGTGTCGATGCGGAGTCGATCGTCGTGGCGGCGCTGGCGCAGTTGGCGCGGCGCGGTGAGGTGAAGGCCACGGCTGTGAAGGAAGCGCGCGAGCGTTACGGGTTGTAGTTCGGCTGCGGGTTAGTGGGGGCTGGTCGCGCCCACGCGGCGGTAGCCGCACATTCAAACAGCCCCGCGCCCCTAAAAGACAGGTGCGTCTCAGCGGACCTGCTTTTAAGGGGCGCGGGGAACTGCGCGACCAGCCATATCCGGCCCGCACCCGAAAATGGACCTCATGCGTGCTGCCCGCCTCATCAAGATGGTCCTTCTCCTCCAGTCCCGGCCCTCCATGACCGCCGCCGAGCTCGCCGCGGAGCTGGAGGTGTCCGAGCGGACCGTCACCCGGGACGCGCAGGCGCTGTCCGAGGCGGGCGTTCCGGTGTACGCGGAGCGGGGGCGGGCCGGTGGGTACCGGCTGATCGGCGGGTACCGGACCCGCCTCACGGGTCTGCACCGCGGTGAGGCGGAGGCGCTGTTCCTGTCCGGCCTGCCGGGGGCGTTGCGTGAGATGGGCCTGGAGGACGCGGCCTCGGCGGCGCGTCTGAAGGTGTCGGCGGCGCTACTGCCCTCCCTGCGGGACGCCTCGCGCTCGGCCGCGCAACGGTTTCATCTGGACGCCCCGAACTGGTGGAGCGAGCCGAGGACTCCCGAGCTGCTGCCCGCCGTCGCGGACGCCGTGTGGGACGACCGGCGGGTCGTCGCGCGGTATCGCAAGGGCGAGGCGGAGGTCGAGCGGGAGCTGGAGCCGTACGGGCTCGTGCTGAAGGCGGGGGTCTGGTACCTCTGCGCGCGCGTCCCGGAGGCCGGCGACTCCTTCCGGGTGTACCGGATCGACCGGTTCACGGCGGTGGAGGCGGGCGAGGAGCGCTTCTCCCGAGCCGACGACTTCGATCTCCCCGGCTTCTGGGAGGAACGGTCCGAGCAGTTCGCCCGCTCGATCCTGCGCGCGGAGGTGGTCCTGCGGCTGTCTCCCGACGGGGTGCGCCGGCTGCCGTACGCCCTGGACCGGGTCTCGGCGCGGGAGGCGCTGGAGGGGGCGGGGGCGCCGGACGGGGACGGCTGGGTGACGGTGACGGTCCCCGTGGAGTCCGAGGAGGTCGCGCACACCCAGCTGCTGGGACTGGCGGCGGAGGTGGAGGTGCTGGCCCCGGAGAGCCTCCGGGCGCGCTTCGCCGAGGACGCGCTCCGCCTGGGGCGCCTGTACGGG
>JABFXD010000066.1 GCA_013361925.1 Streptomyces sp.
ACCACTGCCGATGAGCGCGCCGTCGTAGGTCACCGCCGGCTCGTACGACAGCTTGACCGTGCCGCCCGCCCCGTCCGGGATCCGCCAGCCCTGCTGCCAGCCGTCGAGCCGTACCGGCGACAGCTCCTTGCCGTTCAGCGTGGCCTTCCAGCCGTCGTTGTAGTTCTCGTACGTCGTCAGGTACATGGCCGCGCCCGAGCCGACCGTCGCCTCACGGCGGTCGCCGAGCCAGTCCCGTATCCTCAGCTCCCGGCTCGCCGCGGTGGGCTCGGTGACCGTGCCGCGGGTCAGGGTCATGTCGGTGAGGGTCAGGGGCCCGGCGTCGCCGCCCTCGACGCGGTGGGCGCCGGCCGACAGCTCCAACTCGGCGTCTGACTTCCCTTCCTGACAGAGCGTCACCGTGACCGGCCGGCGCTCCCGCAGGTCCGCCACCGTGCCCTTCACGCTCGTCCGGTACAGCTCGCCGTCCACCGACACCACCGGTCCCTCGCCGCAGGGCAGGGAGAACGTCCGGGTGTCGCGGGGCTGGGGCGTGCGGTACTGGTCGAGGGAGGGGATGTAGGCCTCGGTGAGGCCGACCGGGAGGCGCAGGTTCTCGTCGACGACCGGGTTGTAGAGGGTGACCGGTGCGGTGTCGGTGACGGTGATGTCGAGGTGGTCGGTGGTGATGGCCGGGAAGCGGACCCAGCCGTTCTCGTCGACGCCGGCGGTCGTGGAGCCGTCGGGGGAGCTGATGTCGACCTGGGTGGGGCGGGTGGCGAGGCCTCCGGCGGGGGCCAGGACCAGCTCGCTCACCGGCTGCTTGCCGTCCCAGCTGAGGTGGATGGTGGGGCGGTCGCCCGCGATCCACGCCGTGGTCAGGTCGCCGTCGGTGAGGTTGCGCGCCGACAGGCCGGTGCCGAGGGCGGCCGTGGAGTCGGCGGTGGCGACGATGCGGTTGTCCTGGTCGGGGGCGACCTCGTACAGCAGCCGGTCGAGTTCCGGGCCCGGCACGGTGGTCGCGCTCGCCTTCACCTCGTACGTCCCCGCCGTGGCCGTCGAGAAGCGGCGGTGCAGGCCGGCCTCGGTGCCGTCGGCCGCCCGGTGCAGGGAGATCAGGTCGGCGCCGGCGGCGGTGTCCTCGGCGTCGGTGGGGAGCCGGAGGAGCCGGGTCACCTGGACGTCGGGGAGGTCGATCTCGGAGAAGCCCGCGCCCAGCAGCCCGGAGCGGCGTTCGATCGAGTCGAGGATGGTCAGCTTCATCCAACTCGTCGGCCCGGGCGGCGCCTTGACCGACTGTGTCATGCCGTCGGGTCGCAGGAAACTGGTCCGCGAGCCGTTCTCCGTCTCCACCCGCACCTCGGTCGGCGCCGCGCGCACGCTCTCCTGCGGCAGCGGTGTCACCTTGAACGACGACGGCATGTCGTACGCGTCGTCCGTGAACCCGATCCGCAGCCACTGCCCGTCCGCCGAACCCAGCGAGCCCTCCACCCACGCCGTGTCGGGGTTGCCGTCGAAGGCGTTGACGGGGTCGAACTGCGGGAGATGGAACAGCCAGTTGCCGTACGAGGACGCCGTCACCGAACTCGCGCCGCGCAGTTGGGCGACCGTCTGGTGGTCGATGCCCGTCGTCGGCAGGATCTGGTGCGGCTTGTCGCCCGCGTCCTCGGAGGCTTCCGGCGCGTTGCGCTCACTACTGGTGTACGTGTACGACGTGTTGGCGTTGACCAGGCCGAACCGGGTGTCGGCGCGGCGCAGTCCGTCGCCGGTGATCTGGAGTTGCGGGGTGCCGAGTCCGGGGTGGTTGTCGCCGGTCAGGACGGTCGCCCGGCCGCGCAGTTCGGACGCCAGCGGCAGCAGCGACTCGGGGCCGCCGGAGACGGCGGCGGTGTCGGCGACCGGCAGCAGCGCGGCGTGCCCGGGGTTCGTGGTGCCGTCGGGCGGCATGTAGACCTCCACCGCCCGCTGCCTCGGGTACAGCCCCTCGACCGCGAGCGGGGCGTCGTGCACGATCCGGCCGCCGGTCATGATCGGTCCGTAGCCGATGACCCGCTTGTACCCGGACTGCTCCAGGGTCCGCTTGACGACGGTCGTCGGCACATAGCCGATCTGGTCGGGGTCGAGGTCGTTGCGGACGACGATGTAGCGGATGCCGGAGCGGGCCAGGAAGTCGGCGAGCCCGGGGACCTGGCCGCCGCTCGTCAGGGCGTCCTCCACGGCGTCCATGGCCCGCCGGTTGCCTGCCGTGCCGAAGGGGACGTAATCGCGTTGCGCCCAGCGGGACTTGGCGACCACGTCCAGCGGCTGGTCGATGGTCGAGCCCCAGGTGTAGATGCCGTGCGCGGTCGCCGGGACGACCAGGGCGCGCGAGTCGGGGGAGAACTTCTCCAGCCAGGTGGCCGTCGACTTCCAGTACTTGGGGATCTCCTGGAACGAACCCGGGTTCAGGATCGACCCGTTGAGATACGGCCACATCAGCCCCGGCAGGATCAGCACGGCCGCGACCAGCGGAGCGAACCGCCGCCCCCGCACCGGCCGCGCCCCGCGCGTCTCGGCGGCGACCCCGACGAGATGGGCGAGCCCCAGCACCAGGGCCAGCGCGAGCCCCGTCTGGAACTTGTAGATGTTCCGGAACGGCGCGAGCCCCCCGTTCAGCCAGTCCTGCACGCCCCCGTGGAAAGGCGCCCCGAACCCGCCGTCGTACCCGGCGAGCAGGATCAGCGCGGCCACGATCACCGTCAGCGTCAGCCAGCGCCGCTCCGGCAGATCCCGCCGCGCGAGGCCCGCGAGCCCGAGCCCGGCGGCCAGCGCCGAGCACACGATCACGATCACCGAGGACGCGACCGTCCACCCGGCCGGCAGCCACGCCTCACCGAAGTGCAGATACGCGACCCAGTTGCCGCCGCCGCGCAGCGCCTCCGTCGCCGACATGGTCTCGGTGGTGGTCTGCGCGCTCTCGACGTACGGCAGGAAGTTCTCCCCGTAGACGCCGAGCAGCAGCAGCGGGATCCACCACCAGGCGGTCGCGAGGATCACACCGGGCACCCACCAGGCGAGCAGCTTTCTCTGCCGGGGCCCGGAGGGCCGGGTGAGCAGATACAGCCCCACGGGGAGCAGGGACGCGAGGGTGGCGGCGGCGTTCACCCCGCCCATGAACGGGATGACGAGCGCCGACCGCACGGCGGCGACCCGGGCGCTGTACCGCTCGTCGACCAGCGGCAGCAGCACCCAGGGCAGAAAGGCGCCGGGCAGGGCGGCGGCCGAGGTCGACCCGATGACGATGGTGAAGACCGGCCAGAGCGCGTACGCGAGAGCGGCGAGCAGGCGGGACGCCCCGCTCCCGATCCGCAGCCGCTCCGCGAGCCGTAGCGCGCCCCAGAAGGCGACCGACACGATCAGCGACAGCCACAGCCGTTCCGCCAGCCACACCGGCAGCCGTACGGCGTCGGCCAGCCAGTAGAACGGCAGCATCGGCCACAGATAGCCGGCGTACTGGTCGGAGATCCCGCCGAACGACCCCTGGTCCTGCCACAGCTGCCCGAGATCCGAGAAGAACCGGCCCGGGTCGACGGTGACACCCAGCTTGGTGTCGAAGGTCTGCCGCCCCGGATGCACCGCCAGCAACAGCACGAACACCACGGCCCAGAACCCCACCAGCCACCGGCGCGACCGCGGGCCCTCCGGCGGGCCCGACCTGCGCGCGGTGGAGGGGACGGCGGCCGGAGGAGGGGCCTGGACCGTGGACGTCGTCATGGTGGGCACCGCCGGAGGATGAGGAGGAGGTTCCAGGTGGCCACCTCGCGGATCCCGGGCGCCTTCACCACGGTCTCGGCGAGGAACGGCCAGTAGCGGGAGCGCGCCGAGACGACCCTGACGTCGTCACGGGCGCGCACCTGCCGCAGGGTCGGGCCGATGTGCACGGCGAACAGGTTCTCGCCGAGGGTGTGCTTCGCGGCCCTTCCGGTACGGCGCCGATAACGGGCCCGCGCCCGCTCGGCGCCCAGATAGTGCCAGGGCGCCCACTCATGACCGCCCCACGGGGACAGCCAGTTGGTGAACGACAGATAGATCAGCCCACCGGGCCGCGTCACCCGCACCAGCTCACTGACGAAGGTCTGCGGATCGGCGACATGCTCAAGGACGTTGGAGGAGAAGGTGACGTCCGCGACCCCGTCGTACAGCGGCAGCAGATACCCGTCGGCGATCACCGCCCCGTCGGGCGGCTTGGCGCCGAGTTCCTGTACGTCGGGTTCGAAGAGGTAGGCGTGGGCGCCGCGCCGCCGGAACTCCTCGGTGAAGCA
>JABFXD010000997.1 GCA_013361925.1 Streptomyces sp.
GATCGTGACCAGCAGATCCGTCCGGTCCAGGACCTCGCCCATGTTCCCGTACACCAGACGGAAGTTGGGCGGCGGAGCGAGCCTCTGGACCAGCTTCTGGTAGGGCTGTTCCTCGATGTGCGTGGTGTGCTCCCCCGGCTTGGAGCGCAGCTTCAGCAGCACCTCGCGCTCGGGGTGCAACCGGGCGTGCTTGATCAGCCGGTCGAGCAGATACGTACGGTCCTTGCGGCTGTCCGGCACGGACGGCTGGACGGCGAAGACGACGGTGTACGGGTCGTGTTCGCCCTCGTAGGCCGCACCGCCGAGGAACGGCAGCGCCACCTCCGTCACCGCGGAGGCGTCGGCGCCGACCCCCTCGTACACGGACCGGAAACGCTCCGCGTCCTGGCGGGAGTTGGCGAGGACCAGGTCGGCCCCGTGCCGCAGCAGCAGTCCGTCGGCGAGCTTCTCGTAGACGACGCCGACGTAACCGGTCACCACCACCGGGCGATCGGCCCGCCCTTCCCACACCCGCTTCAGCCCGTGCAGCATCGCCTGCACGCCACCGCCGACGAGGGCGAGCACGACGATGTCGTACGGCTCCTCGGCCATGGCCCGCAGGAACTCCACCGCCGTCACCTCGCGCAGCGACTCGGCCTCGACCCCGACCTCCGCCAGCTGGCGGGGGGTGGGCGTGGCCCGGCCGCGCAGCAGGAAGCCGCTCAGGGAGAGGGCGTCTTGCGCGGGGTCGCGCGGTGCGATGCGATGAGCGGTGAGGGCACCCCATTTCCAGCGGGTGTCGGAGTCCGCGAGGACCGCGATTCGCAGCGGCGTCGTTGTGGTTGCTGGCGTACTTGCTGGCACGTCGAAGACGCTAGGAAGCAATTTCTAGGTGCGGCCCAACCGTGAATCAACGAAAAGTTAACAACAGCCCACCGAGAACCGAACTGGCCCGGCAAAGCCCCGGAAGTACATGGGGTGCACCATTCCGACACATCGAGTTCACCCCCCGTACCATCGGCGTCAAGTTGCCCAGCCGGACGGCCTTCTAGCGTTTCCCGGGTGCCAAAGCTCTCCGTGATCGTGCCGTTCTACAACGTGCAGCAATACGCCCCGGACACCCTCAGAAGTCTGCGGCTCAACGCCCGGAGCGACTTCGAGTTCATCCTCGTCGACGACAAATCGAAGGATGAAACGCCCGCCATTCTCGAACGGGCGGCCGAGTCGCTTTCCGATGTCGCGCAGGTGAGATATATCCGCCATGAGACGAACGGAGGTCTCGCGACCGCCCGCAACACGGGACTGGACGCGGCGACCGGCGAATACCTCACCTTCCTGGACGGCGACGACTGGCTCGCGCCGGGCTATTTCGCCGAGCTGGTGGCCGCCATCGAGGGGCTGGGCTGCGACTTCGTGCGCACCGACCATGTGCAGGCGACCGCCCGCGCCCGGTCCGTGCACCGGGCCCCCGTCGGACTGCGCGGGGAGGTGCTGAACCCGCGCGAGGCGATCCTGCCCGCCGACCGGACGACGTCCGTGGACTACGCCTACGCGTGGGCGGGGGCCTATCACCGCCGGCTGCTCGACCAGGGGCTGCTGCACTTCACGGACGGGCTGCGGACCGCCGAGGACCGGCCCTGGATCTGGAAGCTGCACCGCGAGGCCGAGTCGTTCGCCGTGGTGAGCCTGCTGGGCGTGTTCTACCGGCGTGGGGTGGCCTCCTCGCTCACGCAGATCGGTGACGCCCGTCAGCTGGACTTCATCCGCGCCTTCGACCAGGTCGTCGAGGAGACCGCGCAGGACCCGGACGCCGACCGGCTGCTGCCGAAGGCCGTGCGCACGTACTGCGCGATCATCGCCCACCACCTCTCCGACGAGGCCAAGTGGGAGCCGGCCGTCGCCAAGGAGCTGCGAGCCCGCAGCGCGGCGGCGATAAGGCGGATGCCGCAGGACATGCTCGGCGACGTACTCGACACGATGGACCTGCGCCGCTCCTCCAAGCTGCGGCGGCTGCGACGCAGGGTCAGCACAGCGAAGGCGGCTGCCTGAGATGCCCACGACCCAGATCTTCTGCGCCTCCACGCTGTACGGGGCGGCCACGCTCGCCGCCGCCGTCGACTCCGACCTCTTCGAGGAGGCCGAGCGCCGGGTGCTGCTGGTGTTCAACAACTCGGCGACCCCGGAGACCACGCTCCCGCTGGACCGGATGCCCGGCTTCGAACCCCTCCGCGCGCACTTCGACGCGGTGCTGTCCTGGAACGAGGCCATCCATCCCTTCCACCCCGGCGCCTGGACCCCGCGCGCCGACGACATCCCGCTCTTCGAGCGCTATCTGCGGCTGCTGTGGGGGCTCGGGGACGACCGGGTGGAGCTGGTCCTGGAGTCCATCCAGGTCACCCCCGCGCTGACCGTGGCCCAGCTGTTCACCGGCGCCCCCGTGCACGTCTACGCGGACGGCCTGATGAGCTACGGCCCCACCCGCAACAAGCTCGACCCGCTGGTCGGCACACGCGTGCGCCGGCTGCTCCACCTGGACCTGGTGCCGGGGCTCACGCCCCTGCTGCTCACCGAGTTCGACGTACCCCCGCAGGTCGTGCCGTCGGGCGCCTTCCTGAAGGTGCTGCGCGAACTGGCCGACACGGTGCAGGACCTGCCGACGCTGCCCGACAACTCGGCGCTGCTGCTCGGCCAGTACCTGTCCGCGCTGAACATCCTCTCCGCGAAGGAGGAGGAGGACCTCCATGTGCGGATGCTGCGCGGCGCGGTCGAACGCGGGCACCGTTCCGTCGTGTTCAAGCCGCACCCCACCGCGCCGGCCCGCTTCAGCCGCGCCCTGGAGACCGAGGCGGAGAAGCTGGGCGTCGACCTGACCGTCCTCGACACCCCCGTCCTCGCCGAGGTGCTGTTCGAGAAGGCCCGCCCCGGACTGGTCGTCGGCTGCTTCTCCACGGCCCTGTTCACCGCCGCCGAGTTCTACGGCCTCCCGGTCGCCCGCGTCGGCACCGCCCCCCTCCTGGACCGCCTCACGCCCTACCAGAACAGCAACCGCGTCCCGGTGGTGCTGGCCGACGCGGTGCTGCCGGACCTGGACCAGCGGACCGGCGAGGAGCCGCTGCCCGGCGAGGAGTTGACCGATCTGGTCGTCGCGGTCGGTTTCACCATGCAGGACCGCATCTACCCCGCCCGGCGCGCGACGGCGGAGAAGTACCTCGCCAAGCACCTGCGCCCGCGCACCCAGCGCTACTTCAAGAAGAAGCGCCTCACCTCGCTGGGCCTGCCCGGCGGCATCCCGGAACGGCTGGCGTTCCTCCCGCACAACTCCACGGCCCGCCGGGTCGTCCGCCAGGCCCGGGCGCTGAAGAAGGCCGTGAAGCGCTGAGCGAACCAGGCATGAACTCCCCGGAAAGGGCATGGAAATACGGGCCCATCATCGAGTTACTCCGTTGATTCCATGGTGAAGCGGTGTCCGAGGTCCCTAGGATCACGGGCACCGCTCTCCGTATCCCGTGAGGCTCTCATGACGAAGCTCGGCCGGCTCTACTCCCTCTTCGACAGCGTCGAGCTGCCGGAGGACCTGCCCTACACCCAGTGCAGCAGCTGGGAGCTCCAGTTCCTGTACCTGGTGGGCCGGCACCACCTCACGGGCCAGGGGCAGATCGTCGAACTCGGCTCGGGGGGCGGCGGATCGACGTACGCCCTCGCTCTCGGGCTGAGCGAGAGCCCCGTGTTCGACACGCGGAAGGGCCGGCTGCACGCGTACGACTTCTTCCGCGTCGGCAAGGGCACGTTCGCCTCGGAGAAGTTCTTCGACTCCGGGCACAAGCCGGCCGACGACAACTCCTTCCTGGACGACTTCAAGCGCCGCCTCGGCCCGTTCCTGCCGTTCGTGGAGATTCACGCCGGTGACCTGTGGCAGACCTCGGATCCCGAGGACACCACCCCGGTGGAGTTCCTGCACATCGACATCGCCAAGACGGCCCGGGTCTTCCGCTGCGTCTCGGAGCGGTTCCTGAGCCGGATGCGGCCCGGCTCGGTCGTCCTGCACCAGGACTTCGCCGGGCCCCGGCTGCCGTGGCTGCACCACAGCACCGGCGCGCTGCTGCCGTACATCGAGATCGCCGGGCCGCCGATCCGCTCCACGCTCGCCTTCGAGGTGACGAAGCCGATCCCGGCGGACGTCCTCAAGCGGATCACCGAGGACGACTACACGGTCGACGAGAAGCTCGCGCTCATCTCCGCCGTCCAGGAGAAGATCGACCGCGACCACACCGGCGGCATCCCCTTCAAGTCCGTCCTGGA
>JABFXD010000660.1 GCA_013361925.1 Streptomyces sp.
TACGCGCCCGCCAGGCCCAGGCCGATGCCGAGGGCGCCGCCGAGGAGGCCGTTGACCATCGCCTCGCCGACGACCTGCCGGGTCACCCGGCCCGAACGCCAGCCCAGCGCCTTGAGCGTGCCGAACTCGCGCACGCGGCGGGAGACCGCGGAGGAGGTGAGCAGACCGGCGACCAGGAACGCGGCGACCAGGACCGCGATCGACAGCCACTTGCCGACGTTCGTCGCGAGGGAGGACGCCGTGGAGAGGGAGCCGGAGACGGTGTCGGCGAGGTCGGCGGAGGTCGTCACCGTCGTACCCGAGATGTTCTTCTGGATCGTCGACTTGACCGAGTCGATCTGCTGGGAGTCGGTCGCCTTGACGTAGATCGTGGTGACCTTGTTCTTGGAGTCGCTGAGGGTCTGCGCCTGCTTCAGCGGGATGTAGAGGTTGGCCGCCGCGTCACCGCTGCTGGCGGTCGCGATACCGATCGCCTTGTACTTGGTGCCCTTGATGGTGATCGTCGAGCCGACCTTGTACTTCTTCTCCTTGGCGTACGCCGAGTCGACGACCACGACCTTGGCGTTCGTCTCGGAGGTCTTGAAGGTACGGCCGCTGGTGATCTCCGAGGAGGTCAGCGGGCCGAGGGCCGGCTCGGTGACGTCGGTGCCGAAGACGGAGTAGTTGTTGACGTCGAAGTCGGCGCCGCCGCCCTGTACTTCACCCTGCGGCTGGCCGGTGCCGCCACCGCCGGGGCCGCCCTGCTGCTGGCCGCCGCCGTTGCCGTTCTGCTGGAACTGGCCGCGGGTGAACTGGCCGCTGACCTTGATGACCTGGAGGCTGAGGCCGCCCACGGCGTCCGAGACGCCCTTCTGGTCGCCGACCTTGGTGACGGTCGAGGTCGCCAGCGTCTGGAAGCCCTGGACCATGACGCGGTCGCTGCTCTGCTCCTCGTCGGAGTCGCTGTCCTGCGCGTCGAAGTTGAAGCGCGGGCGCTCGGAGCTGTTGGCGGAGGGCGCGGCGGCGGCCTTGGTGACCGTCATGTCGGTGCCGAGGCCGTACAGCGACTGGAGGACCTTGTCCTGGGCCTTGCCCATGCCCGAGGACACGGAGCTGACCACGATGACCAGCGCGATACCGAGCGCGAGCCCGGAGGCGACGACGAGGGCCGCCTTTCTGCGGCGGCGCAGTTCGCGCCTCAGGTAGGTGAAGAACATGGCCGCAAGCTAGGTACGGCGCGTGATGGCTGGATAAGGCTGAAATAAGAGAACGATGAGAAGGCTGTCCCTGGCCCAGGAAACAGCCCGTACGGACCTGTCAGGCGGAGGAGCAGCTTCCAGCTCGTCCGGCGTGTGAGTGTGGGGGCATGACCGCAGAGACCGTCGAATACATCCGTTACCGCATCCCGGAAGACCGTTCGGCCGAGTTCCTGTCCGCCTACACGCGAGCGGCGGCCCAGCTGGCGGCGGCCCCGCAATGCGTCGACTACGAACTCGCCCGCTGCGAGGAGGACTTCGAGCACTTCGTCCTGCGCATCACCTGGACCTCGACGGAGGACCACATCGAGGGCTTCCGCAAGTCCGAGCTGTTCGCCGACTTCCTCGCCGAGATCCGGCCCTACGTCGGTGACATCGAGGAGATGCGGCACTACAAGCCGACGGCGGTACGGGGGCGGGGGGCAGCCCTGCCCACTCTGTACGCGTGGGCGGGCGGCGCGGAGGCCTTCGCCCGGCTGACCTCGGTCTTCTACGAGAAGGTGCTGAAGGACGACCTCCTCGCCCCCGTCTTCGCCGGGCTGGCCCCCGAGCACGCCTCGCATGTGGCGATGTGGCTCGCCGAGGTCTTCGGCGGCCCGGCGGCCTACTCCGAGACCCAGGGCGGCCACGGCCACATGGTCGCCAAGCACATGGGCCGCGGCATCACCGAGCCACAGCGCCGCCGCTGGGTGAACCTGATCCAGGACGCCGCCGACGAGGCGGGCCTGCCGACGGACGCCGAGTTCCGTTCGGCGTTCCTGGCGTACGTGGAGTGGGGCACGCGGCTCGCCGTGTACTTCTCCGGCCCGGACGCCAAGCCGCCCGCCGAGCAGCCGGTGCCGCAGTGGGGGTGGGGGGTGGCGCCGCCGTACCGAGGGTGAGCCGCGTCAGGCCTTGGGCGTCAGCCGTCAGGCCCTGGGTGTCGTGGCGTCCTTGCCCGCCCGCGTCGCGTCCGCGCCCCAACTGGCCAGCAGGCGCAGGGCCTCGGCGGACGGGGAGCCGGGCTCGGCGGAGTAGGTGATCAGGGTCTGCTCGGTGCCGTCGGTCAGGCGGAACGACTCGAAGTTCAGGGCGAGTTCGCCGACCAGCGGATGCATCAGACGCTTGACGCCGTAGCTCTTCTCCTTGACGTCGTGCGTGGCCCACAGCCGTCTGAACTCCTCGCTCTTGAGGGAGAGTTCACCCACGAGCGCGGCGAGGCGCGGGTCGTCGGGGTGGCAGCCCGCGGCCATGCGCAGAAAGCTGACCATGTCGTACGCCTTCTGGTCCCACTCCACGAACAGGTCGCGGTACTCGGGCTGGAGGAACACCAGCCGCGCCCAGTTCCGCTCCTGCGGCGGCAGCTCCGACCAGTCGCCGAACACGGCCGCGGCCATCCGGTTCCAGACCAGGATGTCGGAGCGCCGGCCCGAGATGTACGCCGGGACGCCGTCCATCGTGTCCAGCAGCTGCCGCAGCGGCCCGCGCACCTGCTCGGTCCGTGCCGCCGGCTTCTTCTTGTGCTGCTTCGGCTTCGCGAGATGGGAGAGGTGCGCGTGCTCGGCGTCGCTCAGCCGCAACGCGCGGGCGATGGCGTCGAGGACCTCCGCCGACACGTTCCGCCCGTTGCCCTGTTCCAGGCGGGTGTAGTACGCCACCGAGACGCCCGCCAGCTGCGCCAGCTCCTCGCGCCGCAGCCCCGGCACCCGCCGGTGCCGCCCGAAGTCGGGCAGTCCCACGTCCTCCGGCTTCAGCCGGGCCCGCCGGGTGCGCAGGAACTCGCTGAGCTCGGCCCGCCGGTCCAGCGCGCCACCGGCTCCGCCCCGCTCCTCCGCCGTCTCGGCCATGTCGTCCATACGTCAAGTATTCACGGTCGTACGTCCACCATCCTGTCCCCGCCAGTGGTAGGACCAGCGAACGTACGCAAAGCTGTGGCCTGGGTGAACAGTGCCCGGTCGGGCACGCTGGACATCGTGCCCGGCCGGAAGGCAGCCGGGCGCGACCCCCCTCTGCTAGGAGAACCCCGGCATGACCACCGTTGCCGCTTACGCCGCCCCCGCCGCCAAGGCCCCGCTGGAGCGGACCACCATCGAGCGACGCCCGGTCGGCGAGTTCGACGTCCTGATCGACATCAAGTTCGCCGGCATCTGCCACTCCGACATCCACCAGGCCACCGAGGGCTGGGGCCAGGCGATCTTCCCGATGGTCCCCGGCCACGAGATCGCCGGCGTCGTCTCCGAGGTCGGCCCCGGCGTCACCAAGTACACCGTCGGCGACCGGGTGGGCGTCGGCTGCCTCGTCGACTCCTGCCGGGAGTGCGACAACTGCAAGGCCGGCCTGGAGCAGTACTGCACCGGCGGCAGTGTCCCCACGTACAACGGCGTCGGCAAGGACGGCGAGCCCACCTACGGCGGCTACTCGGAGAAGGTCGTCGTCGACGAGAACTTCGTCGTCCGCATCCCCGACGGCCTCTCCCTCGACGAGGCCGCGCCGCTGCTGTGCGCCGGCATCACCACGTACTCCCCGCTCAAGCACTGGAACGCCGGCCCCGGCAAGAAGGTCGCGATCCTCGGCATGGGCGGCCTCGGCCACATGGGCGTCAAGATCGCGCACGCGCTGGGCGCCGAGGTCACCGTCCTCTCCCAGACCCTGCGCAAGAAGGACGACGGCCTGAAGCTGGGCGCCGACCACTACTACGCCACCAGCGACGAGAACACCTTCAAGGAGCTCGCGGGCACCTTCGACCTGATCCTGTCGACGGTCTCGGCCCCGCTGAACCTGGACGCCTACCTGGCCCTGCTGAGGACGGACGGCGCCTTCGTGAACGTCGGCGCCCCCGAGGAGCCGGTCAAGCTCAGCCTCTTCTCGGTCATCGGCGGCCGCAAGACCCTCGCCGGTTCCGGCATCGGCGGCATCCAGGAGACCCAGGAGATGCTGGACTTCTGCGCGGAGCACGGATTCGGCGCCGAGATCGAGCTGATCAGCGCCTCGGAGATCAACGAGGCCTACGAGCGCGTCCTCGCCAGCGACGTCCGCTACCGCTTCGTGATCGACACCGCGAC